>JAQUAC010000045.1 GCA_028687415.1 Acidocella sp.
GCGTGCTGTTTCTGGTACAGTCCGCCTGGACGGGGGGCTGGGGCTGGACGAAGCAGCTTTGGGTGCGTGTGGCGCTGCTCTGGTGGGTATGGCTGGTACTCTGCTCCACGCCGTTGCCCTTGCCGGGGTTCGGCGTGGCGGGTTGGCACCAGAGCTTCGGTCAGGCCTTTGTGATTATCAGGCTGATACTATTCACCGCTGCGCTGCAAAGCTGGTTGCTCACCACCAAGGGGGCGCGCCAAGCCGCGTGGATTGTGCTGATGCTCTCCTGTGTGTGGATAGGGCTGGAGAGTTGGCAGCAATACCTGACGGGGCGGAATATTTTCGGCAATGCGCGCTGGGGCGATGGGTCACTCACCGGCCCGTTCTGGAAGCCGCGCGCCGGGGCGCTCTATGCGCATCTGCTGTTCATAGCTTTGCTGCCGCCGGTGGCGGCGCTGCTGGCGCGGCCAGGCTGGCGCGGGCGGGCCGGGGGGCTGACGCTCTCCCTGCTCGGGGTTGCGACCTCGGTGCTCATTGGCCAGCGCATGGGCGTGGCGCTGACCGGGCTGGGGTTGTTCGTTACCGCCATCTGTATCCCCCGGTTGCGTATTCCAGCCGTGATCTGCGTGATCATGGCTGTGGCGGTGACGGTGGCCACTCCGGTCATTTCGCCCGCTACGCACAGTAAGCTGGTGGGCGAGACGCAGGAGAATTTTCACCATTTCTCGCAGAGCCCGTATGGCGAGATCTATACCCGCGCGACGGTGATGGGGCTGCAATCGCCCTGGCATGGCTGGGGCTATAACGGCTACCGGGTGGATTGCGCGCTGCCGCGCTTCGACGGCGGGTTGCCAGCGCTGGGGATTCCGCCCACCTCTCTGCAACTGCTTGCCTGCATTCAGCATCCGCAGAATTTCTACGTGCAGGCCTTTGTCGATTCTGGCTTCCCCGGATTGATCCTGTTCATCGCCCTGGTGCTGGTTTGGACATGGGATTTGGGGCGCGGGTTGTTGCGCAGGCCGGACCCGCTGCGGGTGGGGCTGTTCATTGCCGTGCTGAGCTTCACCTGGCCGGTGGCCTCGACGGACGAGTTCCCCGTTATGTATATGCTCGGCTGGATGTTTTTCTTCCTTGGCTTCGGTCTTGCCTACGCCGATATAGCGGCGAAACCATCTGTAACGGATACCGCAAATGTCTGATCTCATTCCCGTCACCGTCCTCACCGGTTATCTTGGCGCCGGTAAGACCACGCTGCTCAACCGTCTGCTCACCGAGACCCACGGCAAGAAATACGCCGTCATCATCAATGAGTTTGGGGAGCTGGGCGTGGATAACGACCTCGTCGTCGATTCCGACGAGGAAGTGTTCGAGATGAATAATGGCTGCATCTGCTGCACGGTGCGGGGGGATCTCATCCGTATCGTCAACGGGCTGATGAAGCGGGCGCAGAAATTCGACGGCATCATCGTAGAGACTACCGGCCTCGCCAACCCGGCGCCGGTGGCGCAGACCTTCTTTGTGGATGAGGACGTGAAAGCGAAGACGCGGCTGGATGCCATTGTGACCGTGGTGGACGCCAAGCACTTCCTCGCCCGGCTGGAGGACTCGCCGGAAGCAGCCGATCAGGTGGCGTTTGCCGATGTGATCGTGCTCAACAAGCTGGATTTGGCCACGCCGGAGGAGGTTGCGGCGGTGGAGGCGAAGATCAAGGGCATCAACCCTTATGCGCAGATCCACCACGCCACGCGCGGTGATGTGCCGGTGGACAAGCTGCTGGGGCTGAACGCCTTCGACCTCAACCGCGTGCTGGCGAATGCGCCGGACTTCCTGGACGAGGACAGCCACACCCATAACGAGCACCTGACCAGTGTCAGCTTCTCCACGGACAAGCCGCTCTCGGCGGATAAGTTCAACACCTGGGTTGGACATATTCTGCAGACCCAGGGGCAGAATATTCTGCGCACCAAGGGCATTCTCTCTTATGCCGGAGAGGAACGGCGCTTTGCCTTCCAGGCCGTGCACATGATCGCCGATGGCGATTTTCTCGCCCCCTGGAAGGAAGGCGAGAAACGTACCAGCCGGATCGTGTTCATCGGCCGTGACCTCAACCGTCCGGCGCTGCGCCGGGGGTTTGAGGCCTGCGCGGCCTAAACGGCGGGTAACGCCTGGCGCAGGGCGGTGGGGACGAGCCGCAATACGCCTTGCCGCGCCTTGTGCCAGAAGGCGGAGAGCAGCAACAGCGCCGCGCCCGCTACCAGCCCGGTCAGGGCCAGATCCTCGCCGATGAAGCCGGAGGCGCGGAGCACCACGGTGAAGGCCGCCAGCACATAGGCAAGGCCGGAGACGAGCAGGGCCCGGCGGTCCACCAGCAGCGCCAGCACGGCCAGAACGAGGTAGATGCCGATGGCCAGCCCGGCATGCATGAGACTGGCGCCGCTGTTGTGCAGCAGGCCGAGGCTATGGAACACCGGATGTACGAGCATGGGGGCAGCCAGCAGGTGCAGCCAGAAGGCGACGTCTGACCGGCGGGTCTGGCGGGCGCGGTCTGACATGTCCCAGCGCAGGGCCAGGGCGAAGGTGCCGACGCCACCGAGGAAGACCAGCCCCGGCCAGTAAGGCAGCAGGCCCGGCACAGCCGTGAGCAGCAGGGCGATGCAGAAGAACGTGACCGAACCAATCCCGGCGGCGATGGTGATGGGTACGCGGAAGCGCCGCCAATGGATGTAGGTGGCTGCCGCCATGGCGGCAGCGGAGATGGCAAGGGTGGCGAGGATGGCTGGGTCGCCGCCGTCTTGCAGCAGCTTCACGCCAGCACCGAGTAGCCCGTGGACGATATGCGCGGCGAAGCTGGTTAGCCCGCCTGTATAGGTGAGTAACAGCAGGATGCTGGGCAGGGCCATGCGGCGCCGGCGGGTGAAATACTCGGCCAAAATCCATGATTCCGCCGCGATGAGCAGGCCGGCGATGCCGCTGCCATGGGTGAGCACGCCGGTGGCGGCAATGACCAGGCCGATAGCGATGGAGACAAAGATGTCGTTGAAGCCGGAGAGCAGGCGGACATATTCCTCGTCCACCGCCGGGGCGGTTTTCTGGGCGGCCATATAGGCGCGGAATTTATCCGCCGCCTCGGGGGTGAGCGCGCCGGCGTCGATCGCGGCGTCGATGTCTGATTCGCTGTACATGGTTATATTTATTGCCCGGGTTTGGGGTGGCTTTGTGGCAGGTGTAAAAAAACCCCGGGATTGCTCCCGGGGTTCTCTTTTCGTCCAAACGGTTGGGCTGGATTAGAAATCCATATCGCCCATGCCGCCCATGCCGCCCATGCCGCCCGGCATGCCGCCAGCGGCAGCCTTCTTCTCGGGGCGTTCGACCACACCGGCTTCGGTGGTGATGATCAGCGCGGCCACGGAAGCGGCGTCCTGCAGGGCAGCGCGCACAACCTTGGTCGGGTCGATGATGCCAGCGGCAACCATGTCCTTGAACTCGCCGCTCTGCGCGTCGAAGCCGAAGGTGTAGGTGCTGTTCTCCAGAACCTTGCCAGCAATAACCGCACCGTCTTCACCGGCGTTCTCGGAGATCTGACGCAGGGGAACCTGGATGGCCTTGCGGATGATGTCGATGCCGACGCGCTGGTCGTCATTGTCGTACTTGACGTTGGCCAGCACCAGCGAGGCGCGGGTCAGGGCGACGCCGCCGCCCGGCACGATGCCTTCTTCAACGGCAGCGCGGGTGGCGTGCAGGGCGTCGTCAACGCGGTCCTTGCGTTCCTTCACCTCAACCTCGGACGCGCCGCCGACGCGGATGACGGCAACGCCGCCAGCCAGCTTGGCCAGACGTTCCTGCAGCTTCTCACGGTCGTAGTCCGAGGTGGTCTCCTCGATCTGCGCGCGGATCTGGTTGACGCGGCCGGTGATGCCGTCCTTGTCGCCAGCGCCTTCGATGATCGTGGTGTTTTCCTTCTCGATCAGCACCTTCTTCGCGCGGCCCAGCATCGGCAGGGTCACGGTCTCGAGCTTGATGCCGAGGTCCTCGGAGATCACCTGGCCACCGGTCAGGATCGCGATGTCTTCCAGGATCGCCTTGCGGCGGTCGCCGAAGCCGGGAGCCTTGACGGCGGCGATCTTCAGGCCGCCACGCAGCTTGTTCACAACCAGGGTGGCAAGGGCTTCGCCCTCAACGTCCTCGGCGATGATCAGCAGCGGCTTGCCGGTCTGCACGATGGCTTCCAGAAGCGGGAGCATCGGCTGCAGCTGGGAGAGCTTCTTCTCGAAGATGAGGATGTACGGGCTGTCGAGGTCCGCGATCATCTTCTCGGGGTTGGTGATGAAGTACGGGGAGACATAGCCGCGGTCGAACTGCATGCCCTCGACGACGTCCAGCTCGGTCTGGATGCCCTTGGCTTCCTCAACCGTGATGACGCCCTCATTGCCGACCTTCTGCATGGCCTTGGAGATCATCTCGCCGATCTCGGTCTCGCCATTGGCGGAGATGGTGCCAACCTGGGCGGTCTCGGCCGGGGTGGTGATCTTCTTGGTGCGAGCCTTCAGCTCTTCCACAACGGCGGCGACCGCCTTGTCGATGCCGCGGCGCAGATCCATCGGGTTCAGGCCAGCGGCCACGGCCTTCACGCCCTCGCGCACGATGGCCTGGGCCAGCACGGTCGCGGTGGTGGTGCCGTCGCCGGCCAGGTCGTTGGTCTTGGAGGCAACTTCGCGGATCAACTGCGCGCCCAGGTTCTCGAAGCGGTCAGCCAGCTCGATTTCCTTGGCGACGGAAACGCCGTCCTTGGTGATGCGCGGGGCGCCGAAGGACTTCTCGATGACCACGTTGCGGCCCTTGGGGCCGAGCGTGACTTTAACGGCGTTGGCGAGGATGTCGACGCCGCGCAGCATGCGGTCGCGCGCGTCGGAACCAAAACGTACGTCTTTAGCAGCCATGTTATGACTCCTTCAAATTAGGTGAATTAGGCGGCGATGATGCCGAGAATGTCGGATTCTTTCATGATCAGCAGGTCTTCACCGTCGATCTTGACTTCGGTGCCGGACCATTTGCCGAACAGAACGCGATCGCCAGCCTTGACTTCCAGGGGGACAAGCGTGCCGGTCTCGTTGCGGGCGCCGGGGCCAGCGGCAACGATTTCACCTTCCTGCGGCTTTTCCTTGGCGGTGTCGGGGATGATGATGCCACCGACAGTCTTTTCCTCAGCCGTAATGCGGCGGACGACGACGCGGTCGTGCAGGGGGCGGAATTTCGCCATGATGATCGCTCCTAAACGATTAAGTCTTAAAAGCTTTACAACCAGTCCGGCCCGGCACGCGGCACCGCGGTTGCTAGCACTCCCCGAATGAGAGTGCCAGCTATGTAGCTTTGGCAACCCAAAAAGTCAAGAAAAGGCAGCACTACGGGAGGTTGAGTGCCAACTTGCTGGTTTTGCAAGGTTTATACTTGATTTTGCGGAGGGGGTTCATGGCAATCTGATGAAACCCCGGGGCGAAGGCTGCAACATCTCAAGGAGTGACGAGCATGACCCTTGCCCTGCAAATGCGTGACTACCGGCTGACAACGGCGGAAATTCTGTACCATATGCCGGACCATCCGGCGGTGTTGCAGAGCTATGTCTGGCAAGAGCTGGATCTGGCGCCGCAATTTCCAGAGCTGCGCAAATTCCTGGATTTCTGGACGCGGCACTTGGACGGCAAGCTGCACTCGGTGCGTGTGGGAGCGGCCTCGCTCATCACCCCGCCGCGCTGGAGCACGCACCATGTACTGACGTTGCAATAGCTGGTGTGCCCTTGGAGGATTGAATAAAGATTAAATTTTATATCGAAGTGAAAATGCTCCAACGAGCGGAAACGACTATACTAGTAGTACCATGGCGTATTTTAGAACCTCCATTTTTGGCAGGCTTATTCTATATTCGGTTTGGTTGGCGTCATGTGTCGTTATACTGGCTGTCACCAGTATCAGCACTATGCACGTGATCAGTAAGCAGACGCGGGCATTGCAGCAGGTTTGGCTGGTGGGGGCCACGCAGCTTGGCAAAATTGATTATGATGCCGAGGTGTTCCGCGTTGCTGAGTTGGAGCGGGCCATGGCCACAGACCCTGCCGACCAGCGGCAGGCTGACCGGCAGGCCACGGTGGAGCGGGATAAGGTGGCGCAGCTGCGGCAGGATTATCTGGTCAGCCGCGGGGCGGAGGCCGCAGCCACGCTGGCGCCGTTTGACAGCGCCTGGAACCGGTACATGAAGGCGCATGATGCCTGGATAAGCGGGAGCGGCGGAGCCGGCGCACTGGCTCGCGTCGGCGGGGAACTGGATATGGACGATCAGGCGGTGAACGCCGCCATAGACCAGATTATCGATGAGCATGCGGACCGGGGACAGTGGGAGGCCGATTCCGTGGCCTGGCTGGTCCAACGCGTAAGCCTGCTTGCCGAGGGCGTGACGGTGGCGGCGCTGATCCTGCTTGGCTACGTTCTGGGTAGGGCAAGGAAGGATATCATCTGGCCGCTTGCCGCCATTACCCGCACGATGACGCTGCTGGCTTCCGGAGACCGCGAGATAAAGGTGCCGGGGCATGAACGGGACGATGAGATTGGGGAAATGGCTGCCGCGTGCGAGGTGTTCCGCGTGAACGTGGTGGTGCTGGACAAGGCGCATGAGGCGGCGCGCTTGGCCGAGGCGCAGGCGCAGCTGTTGGCCAGGCATGACATGCTGACTGGCCTGCCGAACCGGCGCGTGTTTTCCTCCGATTTGCAGGAGGCGCTGGCGCATGCGCGCACGGGCGGCTGCTGCTCCGTGTTGCTGCTCGACCTCGACGACTTCAAGCGGGTGTCGACGCAATCCTGGGCCTGACCAAGAACCTGCATTTGCCCGCCGTGGCTGCGGGGATTGAAATGCCCGAAGAGATGCGCGCATTGCTGAAGAAAGGCTGCAAATACGGACAGGGATTTTATTTCAGTAAGGCGTTGCCAGCGGGGCAGACGGTGGCGCTGCTGGAGGTTGGGGTGAAACCAATACTTATGGCCTGAAAAACCGAAAAATGTGGTTTTGTGTGGTTTTTCGTTGACGTTGCCGTGTGGGAACGCCAAAACCGCAGTCAGTATCTCGGACAATGGAGCTGAAACATGAGCGGCTTTCCCACACAGGCGCGGGCAGTTGTCGTTGGCGGTGGCATCATCGGCTGTTCGACGGCGTATCATTTGGCGAAGCTGGGGTGGGAGGTGGTGCTGCTGGAGCGGGGCAAGCTGACCTCGGGCAGCACTTGGCACGCCGCCGGGCTGGTGGGGCAATTGCGTACCAGCGCCAACATCACCCAGCTGTTGGGCGAATCCGTGAAGCTCTACCGCACGCTGGAGGCCGAGACCGGTCTCGCCACCGGCTGGAAGATGAATGGTGGTTTGCGTCTGGCTTGCAATGAGGAGCGCTGGACCGAGGTAAAGCGGCAGGCGACCACGGCGCGGTCTTTTGGGTTGGAGATGCATCTGCTGACGCCGAGTGAGGCGCAAAAGCTGTGGCCGCTAATGAATGTGGGTGACGTGATCGGCGCCGCGTTTCTGCCGACGGACGGGCAGGCGAGCCCGAGCGATATCACGCAATCTCTGGCCAAGGGCGCGCGCATGCATGGGGCGCGGCTGATCGAGGATGTGGAGGTCACTGGCATAGAGGTGGTGCGTGGCCGGGCCGTGGCCGTGCAGACGGCGCGTGGGCGGGTCGCCTGCGAGGTGGTGGTGAATTGTGCCGGGCAATGGGCACGTGAGCTGGGCAGGCTGGCTGGGGTGAACGTGCCGCTGGTTTCAGTGGAGCACCAGTACATGGTGACGGAGCGGATTGAGGGCGTGACCCCAGACCTGCCAACCCTGCGCGACCCGGACCGTTTGACCTATTACAAGGAGGAAGTCGGCGGGCTGGTGATGGGTGGTTATGAGCCAAACCCGATTCCGTGGGCTACTGGAGGATTTCCGAAGAACTTCGAGTTTCAGCTGCTGAATTCCAATTTCGAGCACTTCATGCCGATCATGGAGCTGGCGCTGGGCCGCGTGCCGGCGCTGGCCACGGCCGGGGTGAAGCAGCTCATCAACGGGCCGGAGAGCTTTACCCCGGATGGTAATTTCATCCTGGGCGAGGCGCCGGAGGTGGCGGGGTTCTTTGTCGGGGCCGGGTTCAATGCCTTTGGCATTGCCTCGGGCGGCGGGGCGGGCAAGGTGCTGGCGGAATGGGTGGCAGGCGGCCAAGCGCCGTACGATCTGTGGCCGGTGGATATTCGCCGCTTCGGGCGCAACCACCAGGATGTGGAATGGGTGCGCGCCCGCACGTTGCAGGCTTATGCGCGGCATTACACCGTGGCGTATCCGGGCGAGGAATTCACCACCGGGCGGCCGCTGCGCCGCTCGCCGCTCTATGCCTCGCTGGCCGCGCAGGGGGCTGTGTTTGGCGAGAAGCTGGGCTGGGAGCGGCCTAACTGGTTCGCGGCCCCTGGCGAGGCGGCGGAGGACCAGTACACTTATGGCCGCCCCAACTGGTTCGGCGCGGTGGCGCGTGAGCATAAGGCCATCCGTGAGGCTGTGGGGGTTATCGACCAGACTTCCTTCGCCAAGTTCATGCTGGTGGGTAAGGATGTTGAGGCTGCACTGTCCTGGATTTGCGCCAATGATGTGGCCAAGTCTGCGGGCAGCCTGACCTATACGCAGATGCTGAATGCGCGCGGCGGCATTGAATGCGACCTGACCGTGGCCCGGCTGACCGAGGCCACGTATTACATTGTCACGGGCACCGGCTTTGCCACGCATGATGCTGACTGGATTCGCCGCAATATCCCCGAGGGCATGGACGCACATCTGCTCGACGTGACCTCCGCCTATGCCGTGTTCAGCCTGATGGGCCCCAATGCAAGGCGGGTGTTGGCGCAGTTGACGCGGGATGATGTCTCGAACGAGGGTTTCCCCTTTGGACAGATCCGCCAGATTTCCGTGGCCGGTGCGCCGGTGATGGCGCTGCGCGTGACCTATGTGGGTGAGCTGGGCTGGGAGCTGCATATTCCGGTGGAATTCGCCGCCACGGTGTATGAAGCGCTGATGCGGGAAGGGGCGGCATATGGCATTGCCAATGCCGGGTATCGCGCCATTGAGACGCTGCGGCTGGAGAAAGGCTACCGCGCCTGGGGGGCGGATATTGGCCCCGACTATACGCCGCTGGAAGCCGGGCTGGGCTGGGCTGTGAAACTGCGTAAGGACATTCCCTTCCTGGGCCGTGAGGCGCTGGCGGCGCAGAAGCAGGCGGGGGTGAAGAAGTTGCTCGCCAGCTTCACCGTGGAAGACCCGGCGGTGATCCTGCTGGGGCGCGAGACCATCTACCGCGACGGCGAGCGCGTGGGCTGGCTGGCCAGTGGCGGGTTTGGCCACACGCTGGGCAAGCCGATTGGCCTTGGCTATGTACGCCGCGCGGCGGGAGTGGACGAGGCCTTTGTGCTGGCCGGCTCCTATGAGCTGGAAGTGGCGGGTGAGCGTGTGCCCGCCCAGGTGCATCTGGCACCGCTCTATGACGCGAAGATGGACCGGATTAAGGCGTAAGGGGCAGCCTGCCGGGGATGATGAAGGGGCGCGCGGCGGGGGGAAAGACCAGCGTGAACGGTGTGCTGGGTCCTTGCGCGCAGGCGGTGACGGGGCGGGTCCAGTAACAAATTTCGGGTAGGCGCTTGTGGAAGGGTATCCAGCTCTCCGGCGCGCAGGCCTGGCGGGTGAAGCCCGGGGGGATTTGCGCTGTGTCAGCGCTGGCGACGATAGCGTCTGGCGCAACCTCACCGGGGAGGGGCGGGCCCGTGAAGCGGGTTCGGGCATCAAAAACCGGGAAGATGGGCCAGAAGCCGCGATTCCAGGTTTGGATGCTGACAAGGCAGGGGTGCTGGCGTGCCAGGGCGGTGTAGAAGGTGGAGGCACTGTCCTGCCATTGCACCATCATCAAGAATACGGGGCTCATATAGGGCCCGGCCAGAATGCAGGCCATGAGCAGGTATTTCCGTTTGGCGCAGGCCCCGGCCAAGCCAATACCGGCCAGGGGGATGAGCAGGGTGGTGGCGGGGAAGATGAAACGCATCTCCTTATGGGCGATGAGGCAATGCGTGATGATGATGGCGGCGGCGCAGGCGCCCGCCACGGGCAGCTTGCGGGCACCTTGCCAAGCGAAATAGGCGATGAACAGGGCACTCCAGAGCCAGGCATACAGCAGGTTCAGCGGGTAATAGGCGGGAGAGGATGAGTCGAAATAACCGCTGGCAACGCCGCGCCCGAGGTTCAGGTAGATGTTCATCCAGAAGCTGCGGAACATCTGCCCCCAAGTGAACCAGTCTAGCAGACCGGCGGCGAGTACCGGCAAGGAGGCCGCCGCCAGGGCCAGCGCCCAGCGCTGCGGGCTGCGGCGGCAGAGGAAAATTCCGGCGATGGCGATGGCCGGGGCGAGCTGTTCGCGGAGCGCAAAGGCCAGCCCCAGCAGGAACCCGGCCGCTGATATGCTGCGTAGTCCGGCCTGCCCCCGGCAGGCTTCCACCAGATAAATGGCCGGGAGCAGGATGTCGGCCGATAATGTCTCCTCCAGTGGATGTGGGGCCATCAGCACTAAATCCGGCCACAGGGCGGTGAGGAGGCCCGCAACCCACGCCCCCGGGCGGCCGTGGAAGCGCTCGCCCCATTTTACCGCGCACCACACAATGGGCAGGGCGGCGGCGCAGAGAGCAGAACGCGGATCAGCGTCAGCCCGATCCAAGGGGCAAAACCATGCGCCAGCGCCATGGGGGCGGCCAGCAGCAGCGGGATCAGCCAGGAGCGCAGCCCGACCTGGAACTCCCAAGGCACATAACCCTGGCCGAAAACCAGCCGGTGGGCTTGCTCCAGATATTGGAAGACCTCGTCCGGCGCGGCGTAATTAGGGAATACCAGGGCGGTGCAGAGGCGCAAAATCAGCGCCACGCCCAGGCAGGCGGGGAGGGGGGATGATAAACGTGCGGCATTGGGGGAGGCCGCATTTGGATGGAGGCGCATGGCGGATATCTGGTCTAATTTCGGCGTTTAAATGTGTTAAATGGAATAAGTTCTGAAATGGAAATGTTGCGCGGGGCTATGGCGCTACAATCTTCACCCCGGCTTCCTGGCAGCGCGTATAAAAATCGGCCGGGGGCGGCTGGTCGGAAATGATTTTGTTCACGGCGCTCAGCTCGCAGACGCGCACGGGGGCTTCGCGGCCGAATTTGGAGTGGTCGGTGATAACCCAGTTTTCTTGCGCCTGGGCCATGGCGGCACGGGCAAATTCGGCCTCGAACAGATGGAAATCAGCCAGCTCGCCGCGCGAGGTAATGCCGCCCACGGAGATGAGGGCGCAACGCACGTCGAACTGTTTCAGGAACTACAGCGAGGCTGGGCAGAAGGCGGAGGCGTCATCACCGCTCAGCTCGACGCCGGCAATGAATA
>JAQUAC010000342.1 GCA_028687415.1 Acidocella sp.
GCCCGGCCGCCGCGCGCCAACGCATCGAGCCCATGATGGACATTCTGGCCGAGCACGGTCTGGTCGCCACGGTCGGCCATGCCGGCACCGCCATCATCCACCCGCTGCCCCGCCCCGCCGCGCGCTCATGAGGCCCATCTGCAAAACCATCCGCCCCACACCGGCGGCAATCGAGGCCGTGCAACGGCGCATGCAAGCCACCCCCTATTTCACACGTGATGAGGTGGCGCTCTGGTTCGCAGAATTCGACCAGGGGCTGGAGCCTCTTAACGCCCGCCGCGCGGCTGACAAGCTGCTGGCTGACCTGCGCGCCGCCGGCGCCATCACCCTGCTCTCGATGAACCGTGGCTGGCGCTGGCGCGGGGCCCACAACGCTTCCTCCGCTCACAGCCCCGCCGCACGGGAGGATATAGCCAATGGCTGACCGGCTCATCGTCCGAGACTGGCCGCGCGCTATGCCGGTTGACCTAGCCGCAAAATATTGCGGCGTCGGCGCCAATACGCTTACTCAACACGGCCCCAAGCCGGTGCAGATCGGCCAGAAGCGCAAGGTCTGGCTGCGTGACCAGCTCGACAAATGGCTGGATACCCTGGCCGGGATCACCCCCAGCGGCGCCACCGACGACGAACCGAACCCGTGGGACAATATGTAGAGTGGCGACCATCAAGCTCCCCTATGTCCAGCTCTACAAGGCGCGCGGGAAGGCCTACGCCTATTACCGGCGCGGCCAGACCCGCGTGCGCCTGGCTGGCCAAATCGGCTCACCCGAGTTCATCGCCGCCTATCAGGCGGCCAAGGACTCTTACGAGGAAACCGCCCGCCCTGCGGCCGAGCGCACGAGCTGGCCGGAGGGAAGCCTCGGCGCGCTCATCGCCGCCTGGCGCGCCAGCCCGGATTATGCCGGGCTGCGAGAAAAGACGCGCGAGGGATATGATTGGGGCCTATCCAGCCTGACGGACGCCCACAAAGCCGGGCCCGTCGCCAAGCTGAACCGCGCCTGGATAATCCGCACCCGCGACACGCTCGCCGATACCCCCGGCAAGGCAAATTACTTCGTCACCACGCTCAAGCTCCTCCTCTTCTGGGGGATGGATCGCGGATGGCTGACCGTGAACCCGGCCGTGAAAATCAAACGCATGAAGACCGGGGGCGGATACCGTGCCTGGACGGATACCGAGATCGAGGCATTCACCGGCCCGGCGGCCGGGGCACTGGCGCTGCCGGTGCTGCTGGGGCTCTACACCGGCCAGCGGCGCGGTGACGTATTGGCTCTGCCCTGGGCTGCCTATGATGGCCACTCTATCACGCTCATCCAGAGCAAGACCGGCGCGGCCGTGTCCGTCCCGGCTCACCCTGTGCTCAAGCAAGCCCTGGACGTCGCCGCCGAGAACAAGAGCGCCGAGACGATCTGCACGCGGCCGGATGGCAAGGCCTGGACGGAGTCGCACTTCACCCACTCGTTTGCCGCCGCGCGGGACAAGCTCAGGCTATCCGGCGATGTGCAGTTCCACGGCCTCCGGCATTCCTCCGCCTCGCGCATGGCCGAGGCCGGGGCCAGCGACTCGCAGATCCAGGCCGTAACCGGCCACAAGACGCGCCAGATGGTGGAGCATTACACCTCTGGCGCCCGGAAAAAGCAGCTCGCCGCCGACGCCATCGCGGCTCTGCCAGAGCAACAGATCAAGGGAGCAAAGAGATGACCAAAAAACTAGCGCTTACAATTGACGAGGCGGAAATCGCCGCGCTGCTGATTGAAGGATATCATGGATTGGTGCGCCCGGCAGGGATGCCTGCTCGTGACGCATTGGCTTTAATGGGCCCCGATGTCCGAGATGCGGCGCGCCGCGCGGCTTTAAAGGTCGCTGATTATATAGAGGGGCAGCTCGCCGGCATGCAGCGGGTGCAATGACCGGAAGGCCAAACCAAGGAAAAACTGTCTAGCGTGTTTTGCGTGACTGTCTAACGTCACTTAAATTGTCTTGTAAGTCATTGATTCTTTGGTGAGCCCGGTGGGGGTCGAACCCACGGCCGTCCGATTAAAAGTCGGATGCTCTACCACTGAGCTACAGGCTCTTACCAAGATTTAACGGGGCGCGATGCACGCGCCCCGTTGGTTGGGCAAAAACCATCTTTTACCCAGGTTCGTCAAGTGAGGCGGGTTAGACCACCACCATCTTGATGATGGAATCCGGGTCCTGCACCTGGCCATTGGAGCCTGTGCCTTTTTTGATCTGCTGCACCGCGTCCATGCCTGCCGTCACTTGGCCGACGATGGTGTACTGACCGTCCAGGAAGGTGGCCGGAGCGAAGCAAATGAAGAACTGGCTGTTGGCGGAGTGAGGGTCCTGCGTGCGGGCCATGCCGACGGTGCCGGTAAGGAAGCTGGCGTCGTCAGTGAATTCTGCCGGCAGCGATGGAAGCTTGGAGCCGCCCATGCCGGTGTTGGACGGGTCGCCCGTCTGCGCCATGAAACCAGCGATGACGCGGAAGAACTGACAGCCGTCATAGAAACCCTCAGCGGTCAGCGTGCGCAGCCGCTCGGAAGCCAGGGGAGCAAGGTCCGGGCGCAGTTCGATGGTGACGTCGCCGTATTTCAGCGTCATCTTCAGCGTATTGGAGGTAGGGGTGTCAGCTTTCGAGTCGCTCATGGATAGTCCCATCAGAATAGGGGTTGCGGCAGCGGCGGTGATGAGGGTTCGGCGCTTGATCATGCTTCGCCTTTCAGTTTCGCCATGGTTTTTTCACAGGTGAGCTTGGGTACAAAGCTCGATATGTCCCCACCGAAGGCGGCGATATCCTTCACGAAGCGGGAAGAGATGAACTGGTGGCTTTC
>JAQUAC010000046.1 GCA_028687415.1 Acidocella sp.
CGTATGTGGACGGCTTCAGGTTCGACCTGGCAACCATACTGGCGCGCGGCCCGCATGGCTTCGACCGGCATTGCGGGTTCTTGCAGGCCTGCGGGCAGGACCCGCTGCTACGCACGGTCAAGCTCATCGCCGAGCCATGGGATTGCGAGTTGGGCAGTCACCATGTGGGAAACTTTCCACCTGGCTGGGCCGAGTGGAACGACAAGTTCCGCGACACCGCGCGGGATTTCTGGCGCGGCCACGCCACCGCGGGGGACATGGCCGCGCGGCTTGCCGGCTCGGCGGAGGCTTTCGCGCATCAGGGGCGCCGCCCCTGGGCCAGCGTGAATTTCGTCACGGCGCATGACGGTTTCACCCTAAACGACTGGGCCAGCTATAACGGCAAGCACAACGAGGCGAACGGCGAGGGCAACCGCGACGGCGGTACGCATGACCGTTCCTGGAATTGCGGCGCCGAGGGGCCGGTGGACGATCCGGCCATCAACGAGCTGCGCGCCCGGCAGCGGCGCAATATGCTGGTCACGCTGCTGCTGGCGCGGGGCACGCCCATGCTGTTGGCGGGCGACGAATTCGCCCGCACCCAGCAGGGCAACAACAATGCCTATTGCCAGGACAATGAGATCAGTTGGGTGGACTGGAAAACCGATGCGGCCGGGGCGGCGCTGCTCCGCTTCACGCGGAAGCTCATCGGCCTTCGCCGGGAGTTTCCGGTGCTAGGCTGTGGCCGCTTCCTCACGGGCGTGGGGGATGTCGCCTGGTTCAACCCCGGCGGCGCGCCCATGGCGGCGGCGGATTGGCGCAAGCACTGCTTTGGTATGCGGTTGACCGGCCTTGGGCCGGCGCTGCTGCTCATCCTCAACGGCTACCAGCATGAAGTACCCTTCACTCTGCCCGGCCAAGCGGGCTGGCGGCTGCTTTTGGACACCGCCAACCCCGAGGCGGAGGACGAAAACCTCCCCGCCTCGTATGCCCGCCCCCTGGCGCCGCGCAGCGTGCTACTTCTTCAGCAGGTCGCGGATTTCGGTGAGTAGGGCCTCGGTCGGTGTCGGCGCGGCCTCGGCTGGCGCCGGGGATTTGTAAAGTTTTTCCACCAGACGGACCATCCAGAAGATGGCGGCGGCGACGATAAGGAAGTTGATGACGGCATTGAGGAACGTGCCGTAATTGATCGTGACGTCCCCGGCCTTTTGCGCCTCCGCCAGCGTGGCTGCGGCGGTGCCCTTCAAGATGATGAAATGGTTGGAGAAATCCACGCCGCCGGTGAGCAGCCCGATGATCGGGGTGATGATGTCCTTCACCAAGCTGCTGACAATGGTGGTGAAGGCCGCGCCAATGACCACGCCGACGGCCAGATCCACGACATTGCCGCGCATGATGAAGGCCCGGAAGTCATCCACCCAGCCGGGTTTTTTGAGCTTTAGCGAGGATTTCAACCGTTCGGACATGGGCGCTTCCTTTTGGATGGGTATTGATTTGTAGGCTGTTAATGGTTTCCGCCGAACGCGCAAAGCGGGGGCTGCGGCTCTTGCGTGGCCATAGAGTAACCGGACCGGCTTTCCTCAGTCCAGATATGTGCTAAACGCCGGGTCCCATGCGCCAATATCTCGAATTTGAAAAACCAGTTGCCGAGCTCGAGGGTAAGATCGAAGAGCTGCGGCGGATGACGTCCCCCGGCGAGATCAACATCGCCGATGAGGTGGCGCGGCTCTCCGCCAAGGCGGACAACCAGCTTAAGGCGATCTACGCCAAGCTCACCCCCTGGCAGAAGACGCTGGTGGCGCGCCATGCTGAGCGGCCCAAGGCCCTCGGCGTGATCAGCGCGCTGATCGAGGACTTCACCCCCCTGGCGGGCGACCGCGCCTTTGCCGACGATGCCGCGATTATCGGCGGCATGGGCCGCTTCCGGGGCCAGCCGGTCATGGTCATCGGCACCGAGAAGGGCACCGATACCGAGAGCCGCATCAAGCATAATTTCGGCATGGCCAAGCCCGAGGGCTACCGCAAGGCGCGCCGCCTGATGGAGCTGGCCGGGCGCTTCGGCCTGCCGGTTCTCACCTTTGTCGACACCTCCGGCGCGTTTCCGGGCATCGAGGCCGAGGCTCGCGGCCAAGCCGAGGCCATCGCGCGCGGTATTGAAGCCTGCCTTTCCGCTCCGGTGCCGTTTATTGCCACCATCATCGGTGAGGGTGGCTCCGGCGGGGCTATCGCGCTCGCCGCTGGCAACGTGGTGCTGATGTATGAGCACGCGATCTATTCCGTGATTTCGCCGGAAGGCTGCGCCTCGATCCTGTGGCGTGATGCCGCGCAGGCGCCGGTGGCGGCGGAGGCGATGCGCATCACCGCGCAGGATCTGAAGAAACTGGGGCTGATCGACGAGATCGTGCCCGAGCCGATGGGCGGCGCGCATCGCGACCCGGAGGCTGCCCTGTTGTCGCTGGGTGATGCCATCGAGAAGGCGCTGGCCCCGCTGAAGGGGCTTGCCCCGGAGGCACTGAAAGCCCGCCGCCGCGATAAATTTCTCGCGATGGGGAAAATCGGGCTCTAAGCAGACCGCCCCGAGACCAGGCTCGTCCAGGCGAAGAGCCCCAGCGCCGCGCCGGTGATCCCGGTCGTGGCGTTGTAGTTCACCACCGCCGCGATTCCGACCCCGAGCGCCAGCGCCCCGGCCAGACGGTTGCCGCCGAAGAACGCCACCAGCCCCAGCGCCAGCGCGGCCCAGCCGAACACCCCGTAATACTGGCCGGTGAGCACCCAGCCGCGCGGCACGCAGAACGCCGGCGGGTTGGCGGCGGCGCAGATCCCCACCGTTTCGCGCGGCACGATGGCGAGCTGCCGGAATGCGGCCATCCCCCCGCCGATGAGCGTCACAAGGGCGGTGCCCAGCCAGTCTAACCCGCCCCAGCGGATGGTTTTGCTCATGCGGAATGTCCTTCGCGGTTGCTCTTCGCCGTGCGGGGCCGTATTGCTGCGCCGCGACAGGTTTCACATACTATACAAGGGTCCATGACAGTCCACACCGCCCCGGGGCGCCCGAAAAGTTTTCAGGATATTATCCTGACCTTGCATGATTTCTGGGCCAAGCAGGGTTGCGTGATCCTGCAACCCTACGATGTGGAGATGGGGGCGGGCACGTTCCACCCGGCGACCACGCTGCGCGCCCTGGGCCCAAAGCCGTGGAAGGCCGCCTATGTGCAGCCCTCTCGCCGCCCGTCGGACGGGCGCTACGGTGAGAACCCCAACCGCCTGCAACACTATTACCAGTATCAGGCGCTGCTGAAGCCGAGCCCGGACAACATCCAGGAATTGCTGTTGCAGAGCTACGACGCCATCGGCATCGACCGCCGTTTGCATGACATCCGCTTCGTCGAGGACGATTGGGAAAGCCCGACTTTGGGCGCCTGGGGCCTGGGCTGGGAAGTCTGGTGCGATGGCATGGAGGTGACGCAGTTCACCTATTTCCAGCAAGTTGGCGGCATTGCCTGCGTCTCCCCCAGCGCGGAGCTGACCTATGGGCTGGAGCGTCTGGCCATGTATGTGCAGGGCGTGGAGAACGTGTACGACCTGGATTTCAACGGCCAGGGCGTGACCTATGGCGACGTGTTCCTGCGCGCCGAGCGTGATTACTCCAAGCATAATTTCGAGCTGGCCAACACGGAGATGCTGGCCCGGCACTTCGCCGACGCGGAGGCCGAGTGCGTGGCGCTGGTGGCCGGCGGCGTGGCCCAGCCGGCCTATGACCAGTGCATCAAGGCCAGCCATTTGTTCAACCTTCTGGACGCACGCGGCGTGATCTCCGTTGCCGAGCGGGCGTCCTATATCGCGCGGGTGCGCAATCTGGCGAAAGCCTGCGCCGAAGCCTGGATGGCGGGCGAATAATGCCTGAGTTTTTTCTGGAAATTTTCTCGGAAGAGATACCGGCCCGCATGCAGGCGCAAGCCGCAACGGAGCTGGAGCGCTTGCTGACCCCGGTATTCGCGGAGCTGAAGGCCGGGGGCGTGAAAACCTATTACGGCCCGCGCCGGATCGCTATTTCCGCCATTGTGGCGGCGGAAAAGCCCGGCAGCGCGGTGGAAGAGCGCGGCCCGCGCGATTCCGCGCCGGAGCAGGCTCTCGCCGGATTCCTGCGCAAGCATAATGCCGCCCGCGAGGAGCTGGTGGCCGAGGGCGGGTATTACGTGCTCCGCCGCAATCTGGCCCCCGTGGCGGCGGCGGCCTTGCTGCGTGAGACGCTACCTGCCGCATTGGCTAAATTCTCCTGGCCGAAATCCATGCGCTGGGGGTCCGGCGGGGATTTCACCTGGGTGCGCCCGCTGCGTAGACTGATCTGTCTACTTGATAGCGAAGTCATCCCCTTCACCCTCGGCCCGGTAACCGCTGGCGACGAGACCGAGGGGCACCGCGTGCATGGCCCCGGCCCGGTGACGGTGTCCTCCGTTGCCGTGTGGGAGGAGAAGCTCCGCGAGCATTATGTCGTGGTTAACCAGGTGGAGCGCCGGGAGAAGATTGCTGCCGGCATGGCCGAACAGGCTGCCGCACTTGGCTTGTCGGTCGCCCCGGATGAGGGGCTGCTGGACGAGGTTAATGGCCTCGTGGAATGGCCCGTCCCGCTGATCGGCAAGATCGACGAGAAATTCATGGATTTGCCGCCGGAAGTCCGCGAGCTGTCCATGAAGATCAACCAGAAATATTTCGCTCTTCGCGATGCCTCCGGCAAACCGGCGCCGTATTTCGCCTTCGTGGCGAATCTGGCCGCTGACGATGGGGGCAAGGCGATTATCGCGGGCAATGAGCGCGTGCTGCGCGCCCGGCTCTCGGATGCAAGGCATTTCTGGGATCTGGACCTGAAAACCCCGCTGGACGCGCTGCTGCCGAAGCTGGAGAAGATCACCTTTCACGCCAAGATTGGCACGCAGCGCCAGCGCGCGGACCGGATTGCGGATTTAGCCGCGGACATTGCCACGCTGCTGGACGGTACGCCGGAGCAAATCGGGCAGGCGGCGGATGCCGGATTGTTGGCCAAGGCCGATCTCGTCACCGGTATGGTCGGGGAATTCCCGGAATTGCAGGGCGTCATGGGCGGCTATTACGCGACCAAGACCCGTGGCCCGGCCGTGGGCGGGGCGATTCGCACGCATTACCAGCCCAAAGGCCCCTCTGATGAGGTGCCCTCGGGTATTGTGGCTGTCTCCGTGGCCCTGGCCGACAAGCTGGACACGCTGCGGGCGTTCTTTGCCATTGGCGAGAAGCCGACCGGCTCGGGTGACCCGTTTGCGCTGCGCCGCTGCGCTTTGGGGGTTATCCGCATCATTCTCGAGAACGGGTTGCGCCTGAACCTCAAGCCGCTGCTGAACGGTGATGAGGGGCTGTTTGACTTCATTATCGAGCGCCTGCGCGTGAAGCTGCGCGGCGAGGGCAAGCGGTTTGATGTGCTGGATGCCGTGCTGGCCGCCGGGGCGGATGATGATCTTGTCCGTCTGATGAAAAAGGTGGATGCGCTGGGCGTCATGCTTGGCACGGATGACGGCAAGAACCTGCTCAGTGCCTATAAGCGGGCGGCGAATATTCTGCGCATTGAGGATGCCAAGGACGGACCGCATACGGGCGAACCGGATGCGGGGGGCTTTGAGCAGGCTGAAGAGAATGAACTCTGGCGTGCCATGGGGGCGGTTCAGGCTGAGCTTTATGCACCGCTTGAAGATGGCAAAGAGGGCTTGCTGCACGCTGAGCAATATGGCGAGGCCATGCGCATTTTTGCCACACTGCGTCCTGCTGTGGATGCGTTTTTCGAAAAAGTTACGGTTAATGCGGAATTGCCGAAATTACGCCGCAATCGTTTGCAACTGCTCGCGCGCTTCCGGGATACGGTTAACCAAGTCGCTGATTTTTCTAAGATTGAGGGTTGAGGAGTTAGGTCATGACCAAGTGGGTTTATAATTTCGGCGCCGGCGTTAACGACGGCAATGCCTCGCTCCGCAACCTGCTGGGCGGCAAGGGCGCGAACCTGGCCGAGATGGCCAGCATCGACCTGCCGGTGCCGCCGGGCTTCACCATCACCACCGAAGTCTGCACCGCGTATTACGACAACGACCGGAACTACCCGGCCGAATTGCAGGGCCAGGTGGATGCCGCGCTGGCGCGTATCGAGGAAGCCGTGGGCCGCAAGTTCGGCGACAAGGACAAGCCGCTGCTGGTCTCCGTGCGCTCCGGCGCCCGCGTCTCCATGCCGGGCATGATGGACACCGTGCTGAACCTGGGCCTGAACGACGTGACCGTGCAGGGTCTGGCCGTAGGTTCCGGCGACCCGCGCTTTGCCTGGGATTCCTATCGCCGCTTCATCCAGATGTATGGCTCGGTGGTGCTGGGTGTTGACCACCACCGCTTCGAGGAGATCATCGAGGGCGTGAAGCTGGACGCCGACGTGATCGAGGACACCGCGCTGACGCCGGAGCACTGGCAGCGCGTGGTGGAAGGCTACAAGGCCATGGTGCAGGAAGAGATCGGCAAGCCGTTCCCGCAGGAGCCCTCTGACCAGCTCTGGGGCGCCATCAGCGCCGTGTTCGGCTCCTGGATGAACCCGCGCGCCAACGTGTACCGCCGTTTGCACGACATTCCGGCGAACTGGGGCACGGCGGTTAACGTGCAGGCCATGGTGTTCGGCAACATGGGCGAGGATTGCGCCACCGGCGTGTGCTTCACCCGCGACCCCTCCACCGGCCTCAACGAATTCTATGGCGAGTATCTCGTCAACGCCCAGGGCGAGGACGTGGTGGCGGGCATCCGCACCCCGCGCCCGCTCTCCAAGGCCTATGCCAAGCCGGGCGAAGTGAGCATGGAAGAGGCCCTGCCGGAGGCTTACAAGGATCTGCACAACGTCCGCGCCATCCTTGAGAAGCACTACAAGGACATGCAGGACATCGAGTTCACCGTGCAGCAGAACAAGCTGTACATGCTCCAGACCCGCTCCGGTAAGCGCTCCGCCGCTGCCTCGCTGCGCATTGCGGTGGAGATGGCCGAGGAAGGGCTGATCGACAAGAACACGGCGATCATGCGCGTCAACCCGGCCTCGCTGGACCAGCTCCTGCACCCGCCGCTCGACCCCAAGGCGACGCCGAAGCTGTTCGCCAAGGGCCTGCCCGCCTCGCCGGGCGCGGCTTCCGGCGCGGTGGTGTTCTCGGCTGACGAGGCCGAGCTGCGCGCCAGCAAGGGTGACGCGGTTATCCTGGTGCGTATCGAGACCTCGCCGGAAGACATTCACGGCATGCACGCCGCCCGTGGCGTTCTTACCACCCGTGGCGGCATGACCAGCCACGCGGCGGTGGTGGCGCGCGGCATGGGCCGGCCCTGCGTGGCCGGTGCCGGCGGCATCTCCATCGACTACGGCGCGCAGACGCTCTCCGCCAATGGCGTGGTCATCCGCGCGGGCGAGATTCTGACCATCGATGGCGCCACCGGCGAGGTGTTCGCTGGCCCGGTGAAGATGATCGAGCCGCAGCTCTCGGGCGATTTCGGCACGTTGATGGGCTGGGCCGACGAGACCCGCCGCCTGAAGGTGCGCGCCAATGCGGAAACCCCGCTGGACGCCGAGACCGCGCGCAAGTTCGGCGCCGAGGGCATTGGCCTCTGCCGTACCGAGCACATGTTCTTCGACCCGGCGCGTATCGGCGCCGTGCGTCAGATGATCATGGCCAAGGACGAAGCCGGCCGCCGCGTGGCGCTCGCCAAGCTGCTGCCGTTCCAGCGCGAGGATTTCATCTCGCTGTTCAAGATCATGGAAGGGCTGCCGGTCACCATCCGTCTGCTCGACCCGCCGCTGCATGAATTCCTGCCGCATGGCGAGGCGGAGCTGGCGGAAGTGGCTCATGCCCTGGGCATGGACGCGGCGGCCATCAAGGAGCGCGCGGAAGAGCTTTCCGAGACCAACCCGATGCTCGGCCACCGTGGCTGCCGCCTCGGCGTGAGCTACCCGGAGATCTACGAGATGCAGGCGCGCGCCATCTTTGAGGCCGCGATTGAAATCTCCAAGACCGCCAAGGCGCCGGTGCCGGAGATCATGATCCCGCTGGTTGGCACCAAGCGCGAGCTGGATATCACCCGCGCCCAGGTGGAGCGTGTGGCCAAGGCCGTGTTTGCAGAGACTGGCAAGACCATCGAATACTCGGTCGGCACCATGATCGAGCTGCCGCGCGCGGCGCTGACGGCGGATGCCATCGCGGAATCGGCGGATTTCTTCTCCTTCGGCACCAACGACCTGACGCAGACCACCTTCGGCCTCTCGCGCGACGACGCCGGCAAGTTCCTGCCCGCTTATGTCGAGCAGGGCATCTTCACGAAGGATCCGTTCGTGTCCATCGACGTGGACGGTGTGGGCGCGCTGGTGCGGATTGCCGCCGAGAAGGGCCGCAAGACCAAGCCCGGCATCAAGCTCGGCATCTGCGGTGAGCATGGCGGCGACCCGGCTTCCATCTCGTTCTGTGAATCCGTGGGCCTCGACTACGTCTCCTGCTCGCCATACCGCGTGCCGGTGGCCCGTCTGGCCGCCGCGCAGGCTGCCATCGAGACCAAGGAAACCCATTTCCGCGACAAGTAAGCTGATTGAGGTAAGGCGAGGGGGCGTTGCCCTCTTGCCCCCCACCAGAGCCCCTGGACCTCGCAATTAGGCTATGAAAAAGGGCCCGCTCTTGCCGTTTCACCGGCTGGGGCGGGCCCTTTGCCTTACTCCGGCAGCATACGCGCTCGAACGCGGCCCCCGGCCTTGATATGCTGTTCCAGCACCTCATCCACGGCCTCGAAGGAGTCGAGCTTGTACCAGATGCCCTCCGGGTAGAGCACGGCGCAGGGGCCTAGCTCGCAGCGGTCCAGGCAGCCGGCTTGGTTCACGCGCACACCCTGGAGGCCGAGCTCCTTCACCCGCACCTTCATGTAGTCGCGGATTTTGTCGGCGCCCTTGGAGGCGCAGCAGCCGCGTGGGTGGCCATCTGGCCGGCGGTTGCCGCAGACGAAGACATGGGTGGAGAAGTAGAGTGCCGGATCGTCCGGGTGCCGTGTGCCCAAAGCCATTGCTCCTGAGAATTTGTGCCTATGTAAGCTGTTCACCGGGGCGCAGGCAAAAGGCGCGGGCCGGAGGGAGTGATAATATGAAACGCAGGGCGATGTTGCTTGCGGGTATTGCTCTGGCCATGGCCGGGCGGGCGCGGGCAGCGCCGTATGAGGTGACGCATAGTGATGCGGAATGGCGCAAGCTCCTGACGCCGGGGCAGTATGACATTTTGCGGCGGCAGGGCACGGAGCCGGCGTTTTCCAGCCCGCTGCTGAATGAGCATCGCGCCGGTGTTTTCGCCTGTGCCGGATGCGCGTTGCCGCTATTCTCGTCCAGAACGAAATTCGACAGCGGCACAGGCTGGCCGAGTTTCTACGCGCCGCTGCCGGATGCGGTGCTGACCTCGGATGACACATCGCTGGGTATGGACCGCACGGAGGTGCATTGCCGCCGCTGCGGCGGGCATTTGGGGCATGTGTTCCCGGATGGCCCGCCCCCGACGGGGTTGCGCTATTGCATGGATGGGTTGGCGCTGGTGTTCACGCCTGCTCCTGCCGCTCCTGATGATACACGAACGACTCATTGATCTTGTCCAGCAGGTGCTGCCCGGCCGTGGTGGGTTTGTATTTGGGCGCTTCGCCCGGTTGCAGGCAGGTGGGCAAACATTCCACCGGCGCGTAGAAATCGGGGTCGAAGAAGAAGGGCAGCGAGTAGCGCTCACGGCCTGAGATGTTGATGACGCGGTGCGGGTTGGACTGGAACGCGCCGTTGGTCCAACGCTCCATCATGTCACCGATATTAACCACGAAGCTGCCCGGTATGGGCGGCGCGTTCAGCCATAGTCCGGCGCGGTTTTGCACTTGCAGGCCGCCGGAAGCGTCCTGGTTCAGCAGGGTCAGGCAGCCGTAATCGGTGTGCGCGCCGGCACCCAGCCGGGCCTCGGTGATGCGCCCGGTCTGCGGCGGGTAGTGCAGGGGGCCGAGCGTGGTCATGGTTATGCCCAGCCAGGGCTCGAAATAGGTTTCGGCAAGCCCCAGCGCCAAGGCGAAGGCGCCGAGCAGTTTGCGGCCCAGGGTGACCAGACGGTCGTAATAATCCTGCATCACCTCGCGCCAGCCGGGCAGGGCGGGCCATTGGTTGGGGCCGTGCAAAGGCAGGCCCGCCAGCACGCGCGGATGGGTGGGGGGCAGGTCGCGCCCGATCTTGTAGCCCTCCTTCAAATCCCCGGCGTGCCGTTGCTTCGCCGGGTCGAGATTCTCGCCGCCCAGCCGGAACCAGCCGCGATGGCAGGGGGAGTGCTCGATGGCGACTTTTTCCTTTTCGGCCTCGGGCAGGGCGAAGAAGCGCTTTGCCTCGGCATAGACCTGGGCGATGAGCGCCTCCGGCACGCCGTGGCCGGTGGCGTAGAAGAACCCGATCTCGCGGCAGGCATGACCGATGGCGGCAACGGTTCCGGCCTTTGCCGCGGTGTTGGCGAGCAGGGGGGCGATGTCGATGACCGGAATCTCCGTGCGGGCGAGGTGCGCGCCGCGCAGGCTGGGGTCGAGCTGTATGGTCTCGGGCATGGGGTGGATGCTAGTCTTGGGGGCAGATCGTTTCCAGAGGTGCGCGTGATGAAATTTCTCCTAGGCATCGACCTTGGCGCCGGCAGCCTGAAGGCGACGGTCATCAACGATACCGGCGCGGTGCTGGGCGAGGCGAGCCGCCCGGTAACGACCACCATGCGGCATTTCGGCTGGTCCGAGCAGGACCCGGCGGAGTGGTTCGCGGCCCTGTGCGGCGCGGTGCCGGAGGCGGTTGCGGCGGCGGGAATAAAGCCCGGGCAGATCGCGGGCATTGGCGTTTCGGCTGGCGCGCATACCCCGGTGCTCACGGACGCCAAGGGCGTGGTGCTGCGCCCGGCGATCATGTGGAACGACCAGCGTGCCTCGGCTCAGGCCACGGCGCTGCATGCGGCGGCGGGGGAGCGGATTATCGCTACCGCGCTGAACCGCGTGAACCCGACCTGGACGCTGGCGATGCTGGCCTGGGTGAAGGAGAACGAGCCGGAGGTGATGGCCGAAACAAAACGGCTGTATCTGGCCAAGGATTATCTGCGCTTCTGCCTGACCGGCACGTGGGAGACGGATTTCTCCGACGCCATCGGCGCGCTGCTGGCGGATAACGCAACCAAGGACTGGTCCCCGGAGCTATGCGGGCTGATCGGGCTGGACATGGCGCTGCTGCCGCCGATTGTTTCCCCCAGCCAGATTGTGGGCGGGGTGACGGCGGAAGCCGCCGCGCATACGGGGCTGGCGGCGGGCACGCCGGTGGTGTGCGGCTCTAACGACACCACGGTGGAGTTCTTCG
>JAQUAC010000343.1 GCA_028687415.1 Acidocella sp.
CACCAGCCCCTCACGCTCGATGATATCGAGATTCGCCAGCGCCACGGCGCAGGAGACCGGATGCCCCGAGTAGGTAAAACCGTGGTAGAACTCGCCTACATCGTTAATGAGCACGTCAGCCACGCGGTCGCCCACCATCACGGCGGAAAGCGGCGCATAGCCCGAGGTGATCCCCTTCGCCAGCGTCATCAAATCAGGCTTGATTCCAAAATAATCGCTGCCGAACATCTTGCCCGTGCGGCCAAACCCGCAGATTACTTCATCAGCAATCAGAAGGATGTCGTTTTCCTGGCAGATGCGGTTGATCTCCGGCCAGTACGTCTCCGGCGGAATGATCACGCCGCCGGCACCTTGCCGCGACTCGCCGATGAACGCGGCAACATTCGCGGCACCCAGCTCGTGAATTTTATTTTCCAGCTGTTTTGCAGCGTATATCCCGAATTCCTCCGGGCTCATCTGGCTGCCAAGATCATACCAGTAGGGCGGCATCACATGCGCGAAATTCGGCATGTCGCCAGCCTGGCGGTGCATGTCGGACATTCCCCCGGCGGAGGCGCCAAGTGTCGTCGAACCATGATAGCCAAGCTCGCGGCCAATGATGATCTTCTTCTCCGGCTTGCCCACGGTCTGCCAGTACACGCGCGCCAGACGCAGCGCGGTATCCACCGCCTCGGAGCCCGAGCATGCGAAGAACGCATGGTTCAGCCCTTCTGGCGTAATCTTCGCCAGCCGCGCCGCAAGTTCCGCCGCGGGTTCGTTCGTGGTTTTAAAAAACGTATTGTAGTACGGCAGTTTTGCCATTTGCTTGGTGGCGGCCTCCACCAGCTCTGGGCGGCTGTAGCCGACATCCACACACCAAAGCCCGGCCATGCCGTCGAGAATACGGTTGCCGTCGGCGTCGATAAGAAACACGCCATCAGCGCCGGTGATAACGCGCACCTTGCCCTCATGCAGAGCCTTGTGGTCGGTGAACGGATGCAGATGATGCGCCGCATCCATGCCCTGCCAATCGGCAGAGTCGATGTTCCTGTTTAGCATATTTTGAATATATCCCGAAGACGAATGAAAACCCGGCCAGCCCAAGGGCCAGCGCGCAAACACTCAGTTTTTTGCGGGTGGATTGAAGCCAATGCGCGCGCACTGAACCAGAAGTTCTGCGAACAGATTCCTGATAATGGGGTTGCGCGTGTCGTTCATGTTGCGTAATTCGCATAGCCGCAATAAGAATTCAATAGGTTTTGGCGGCGGTTTTGGCTGCCTCATGGCGCGGGGCACATGCTGCGCCGCCGCATCGCGTCTGCAATGTCAAGTGAGATTCAGATTGGCTCGGTCGGATACAAGGTTTTGCTCAAGGTATCGGCAGATGTCGGAGAGGCACTCCCACCCAGGGTGGCCTTCCATCAGCGTGGGTGGGAGTTTTAATATATTAATCAGCCTGGATGCCGCTGCTTCAGTGGTTCGGTGTCTTTACAGATAGAATTTCATGAGGCAACATGCGGCTTGAAGCATAAAATTTATTATTTTAAACAAGCCTTCGCATTGCCTTGCCGTGCCCCCATATCGGCGGCAGTCACACCCCACGCAGGAACGGAGAATTTTGCATGACCAGCGCGCGCCGCCCCGTCATTGGGCTGATCTCGGACATGCGGGATCTGCACGGCATGCCCTATCAGCTTGTCGGCGATAAATACGTGCAGGCGGTCTCCGAGTTCGCGGACGCCTTGCCGCTCGCCATCCTGGCTGAGGCCACGCGTGACAGCGTGCCCGAGCTGATCGCCAGCTTCGACGGTTTTCTTTTCACCGGCAGCCCCTCCAACATCCGCCCCTGGCGCTACGGGCGCGAGAACGGCGCCGGCCCGTTCGACGACGCGCGCGACGCCCTGGCTCTGCCGCTCATCCAGGCGGCGCTGGCCGAGGCCGTGCCCTGCCTGTGCATTTGTCGCGGCTTGCAGGAGCTCAACGTCGCCCAGGGCGGCACGCTGCATGTCGAGCTGCCGCACGGCATCGCCCACCATTCGCCGGAGGACGTGCCTTACGAGGAGCGTTACGCCCCGCTGCACGAGGTGCATTTAACCCCCGGCTCACATCTCGCGGAGGTTTTCGGCGCGCGGGATTTCGCGGTGAACTCGCTGCACTATCAGGCGCTGGAAACCATCGGCCAGCGCCTCACCGTGCATGGCCGCGCCCCGGACGGTATTGCCGAAATCGTCGCCGTCGACGATCATCCCTTCGCCATCGGTGTGCAGTGGCACCCGGAGTACAAACCGGCCTTGCACCCCTATAATCGCGCTTTGTTCCATAGTTTCGGCGAGGCTGCCCGTGCCCGCCGCGCCGCCCGCGCTTAACCCAGGAGAAACGAAATGTCCCATAATTTGCAGTTCTATATCGACGGCGCCTGGGTAGACCCGGTGACCCCCCGCACGGTTGGCGTCATCGACCCCTCGACCGAGCAGCCCTTCACTGAAATTTCCCTGGGCTCCAAGGCGGATGTGGACAAAGCCGTGGCAGCCGCTCGCGCGGCCTTCCCCGCCTTCAGCCAGACCACCCGCGCCGAGCGCCTGGCCCTGCTGCGCCGCATCCTGGAAGTCTACCAGACCCGCTACGAGGACGTCGCCAACGCCATCTCGCGTGAGATAGGCGCTCCGGTGACCCTCGCGCATAAGGCCCAGGCCGCCATCGGCACCGGGCACATCACCCAGATCATCGAGGTGCTGGGGCGCTACGAGTTTGAGTACATGCAGGGCACCACGCTCATCGCCAAGGAGGCCGTCGGCGTGGTCGGCATGATCACCCCCTGGAACTGGCCGATGAA
>JAQUAC010000047.1 GCA_028687415.1 Acidocella sp.
GACCCGCCGCGCAGGATAATGGCGTTGCCGGATTTTATGGCGATGGCGGCGGCATCCGCGCCCACGTTGGGGCGGCTTTCATAGATCATGCCCAGCACGCCCAAAGGCTGCGGGATGCGCGAGATTTTCAGCCCGTTCGGACGGGTCCATTCAGCCAGGGTGCGGGCCAGCGGGTCGGGCAGGGCGGCGACCTCTTCCAGCCCGCGCGCCATGGCTTCCAGCCGCGCCTCGTTCAGCAGCAGGCGGTCACCGAAGGAAGCGGTGCCCTTGAAGCTTTCCATGTCCCGCGTATTGGCGGCGAGGATGTCCGCCGCGTTCGCGCGCAGAGCCGCAGCCGCCTGGACCAGCGCGGAGTTACGCGCGCTGGCCGGCAGATGCGCCAGCGCGGCGGCGGCGGTGCGGGCCTTGGCGCCAATCTGCGCCATGATCTGTACGTTGATATCCGTGTCGGCGTTCATGGCCCGCATGCTTGCCTAGTCCTGGCGGGAAGATCAACTGCACGCTAAACACAAGAGGACATGTCAGATATCCTCGATTCGACAGTGCAGGAGATTGCGCCGGGCCCGGTGCTGCGCACCACGCGGCTGGAGCTGCGTCCCCTGCACGCAGGAGACGCGCCGCATTTCCACCGGCTGATCAACGATTGGGAGATTTGCCGCCGCCTGCCGGACGCGCCCTTCCCCTATTCCGCGCAGCTGGCGGAGGAATGGATCGCGGCGGCGGCGGCGGACCGTGCGGCGCATCATGCGGAACATTTCGCCCTGGTGGATGTTGGGACCAGTACGCTTATAGGCTGCGTGGGGTTGCGTCTGGCCCGGGGGCATAAGAGCGCCGAGCTGGGATATTGGCTGGGACGGGCGCATTGGGGCCAGGGATATGCGCTGGAAGCCGCGCGCCGGGTGACGGAATGGGCCTTTGCCGCCCTGCCCATTGGGCAGATTACCGCCACGGTGGCGGCGGATAACGAGGCCTCTTTCGCGGTGCTGCACCGGCTGGGCTTTGCTGTTTCCGGCAAAGGCACCAAGAGCTTTATGTGCCGCCCAGGGCAGAAACTGCCGGTGAAGCATTTTACCCGCGAGCGCGAGTTGCCGGCCTCCGCTTCAGTGAACGCGGAGCCGAAGGCCGGCGTGCTGCTGGTGGCGGCGGCGGCGCTCATCGACGCGCAGGGCCGCGTGCTGTTGGCCCGCCGCCCTGAGGGCAAGAAAATGGCCGGACTCTGGGAATTCCCCGGCGGCAAGATGGAACCGGGCGAGACGCCGGAAGTGGCGCTGGCGCGCGAGTTGCGTGAGGAGCTGGGGCTGGAAGTGGCGCCAGGAGATTTCGCGCCTTTCGTCTTTGCCTCGCACGCCTATGAAGGGTTTCACCTGCTGATGCCGGTGTTTCTGTGCCGGCGCTGGAAGGGGGAGCCAGTGGCGAGGGAGGGCCAGAAGCTGGCCTGGGTCGCGCCCGACCATCTGGCCGAATATCCGATGCCCCCGGCCGACAGGCCGCTCATCCCCATGCTGAGAGATTTTTTATGACCAATCCGACAGCCGCCATCCTCATCATCGGCAATGAGATACTCTCTGGCCGGACGCAGGACGTGAACGTGCAGTTTATCGCCAAGCGGCTCGCCGACCTCGGCATCAGGCTGGCGGAGGTGCGTGTGGTGCCGGATATTCCGGTGCGGATCATTGGCGCGGTGAATGAGCTGCGCGCGGCCTACACCATGCTGTTCACCACAGGCGGCATCGGCCCCACGCATGACGACATCACCAGCGAGTGCATTGCCGCAGCCTTTGGCGTGCCGTGGGAACATCATGCCGAGACTTTTGCCCTGATGGCCGCGCGCCTGGGCGACAGGTTCAACGCGGCCCGCCAGCGCATGGCGACGATGCCGCGCGGCGCCGTGCCGATCAGGAACGAAGCCTCGCTGGCGCCGGGCTTCTCTATCGGCAACGTGCATGTCATGGCCGGAGTGCCGCGCATCATGCAGTCCATGTTCCTGGCGCTGGAGCCGGAGCTGCCGCGTGGCACGCCCATCGCCATGCGGGCGGTCTATGGCATCGGTGTGCTGGAGGGCTCGATCGCCGCCGGGCTTTCCGCCATTCAGGACCGATTTCCGGGGCTGGATCTGGGCAGCTACCCGTTCAAGCGCGAAGACGACAAATGGGGTGTGGCGCTTGTCGCCAAGGGCACGGATACTGCCGCGCTCGATTCGGCCATTGTTGAATGCACGACGCTCATCAAGGCGCAGGGTGTGGCCCCGGTGCAGGGCGAGCCGAATTAAATTTTTGTAGTAATTGCAATTAAAAACGGGGGAAACATTGTTTCCCCCGTTTTGCGTTGGCTTATTCCGCCGGCAGCGAGGCTGCCTTCTTGGCCTGAATCTCGGTCATTTTGGTCTCCACATGCTTGGAGAACACATTGAAATCCGCCTTGCGGGCGTGATCCAGAGGCAAGTCCTTGGCCATGGCGCCTTCGGTCTTGATGCCCTTGAGCGCGAAGGCCGCCAGCTTCCACGGGTGCTTGATGGAATCCATCACCGCCGTAGCCTCAAAGCCGGAATGCACCATGCAGTCAGCGCATTTCTCGTAATTGCCGACGCCGTATTTGTCCCACTCAGTGGTTTCCATCAGCTCCTTGTAGGTCTTGGCGTAACCCTCGCCCAGCAGGTAGCAGGGGCGCTGCCAGCCGAACACGTTGCGCGTGGGGTTGCCCCAGGGCGTGCAGGCATAGGTCTGGTTGCCGGCCAGGAAGTCCAGGAAGAGCGGGCTCTGCGTAAATTTCCACTTCTTGCCGCGCTTGGCACTCTCTTTGCCGCGACGGAAGATGGCGCGGAACAGCTCCTTGGTGCGGGTGCGGTTGAGGAAGTGCTGCTGGTCCGGCGCGCGCTCATAGGCGTAGCCGGGCGAGGTCATCACGCCCTCAATGTCCATGTCCGCCACGGTATCGAAGAACTTCGCCACACGGTCCGGGTTGGCACCGTCGAACAGGGTGCAGTTGATGCTCGTGCGGAAGCCCTTGGATTTGGAGAGATTAATGGCCGCCACGGCGCGCTCATACACGCCTTCCTGGTCAACCGCCTTGTCGTGCATCTCCTTGTCGCCATCCAGATGGATGTCCCAGCAGAAGTTCTTGTGCGGCTTGTACTGGTCGATCTTCTTTTCCAGCAGCAGCGCATTGGTGCACAGAATCACGAATTTGCCCATTTTGAGATAGGCGTCGACGATCTGCGGCATGTCCTTGTGCAGCAGCGGCTCGCCGCCGGCGATGGCGATGATCGGCGCCGGGCATTCCTCGGCCGCCTTGATGGCGTCTTCCACCGAGATGCGCTGGTTGAGGATTTCGGACGGGTAGTCGATCTTGCCACAGCCGGAGCAGGCCAAATTGCAGCGGAAAAGCGGCTCAAGCATCAGCACCAGCGGGTAGCGCTTATTGCCGGAAAGATGCTGTTTCAGCACATAGGCACCCACACGGAGCGCCTGGTTCAACGGTACACCCATACTCGTTCAGCCTCTTTATACGCTGGCCACTTCGGCCGGCAGTTTGAATTTCACGTCTTCCGGCGTTCCCGCCAGAAGCTCAATCTCCACGCGGCCGAAGCGGCGCAGCCCCTCGATCACACCTTGAACCAGCACTTCCGGCGCGGAAGCGCCAGCGGTGAGGCCCACTTTGGTCACCCCTTCGAACCACCCAGCCTGCAGATGCGCCGCATCGTCGATGAGGTAGCTCGGCCGGCCCAGCTCCGCGCCGATTTCGCGCAGACGGTTCGAGTTAGAGGAATTTTTGCTGCCCACGACCAAAATCAAGTCCACCAGCTCGGCAAGATGGTGGACTGCCTCCTGGCGGTTCTGCGTCGCGTAGCAGATATCCTTCACGTCCGGGCCGACAATGGCGGGGAAGCGCGCCTTCAGCGCCGCGATGATGCCCCGCGTATCGTCCACGGAAAGGGTGGTCTGGGTGATGTAGGAGAGCTTATCCGGATGCTGCACGGTGAGTCGCTCGGCGTCCTCGACCGTCTGCACCAAGTGAACGGTGCCGTCGATCTGGCCGATTGTTCCCTCAACTTCCGCATGGCCGGCATGCCCGATAAGCACGATTTCCAGCCCCTGCGCAGCGTAGCGGCGGCCCTCGGCATGCACTTTTGCCACCAGCGGGCAGGTCGCGTCGATTACCGGCAGCGTGCGGTCGGCGGCGGCCTGGACGACCTTGCGGGCGACGCCATGGGCGGAAAACACGGTCCAGGCGCCTTCCGGCACTTCGTCCAGCTCATCCACGAACACGGCGCCTCTGGCCCGCAAATCCTCAACAACGTGGCGGTTATGCACGATTTCGTGGCGCACATAGATTGGCGGGCCGAACTTGGTCAGCGCGCGTTCCACGATATCGATCGCCCGCTCCACCCCAGCGCAGAAGCCGCGGGGCTGGGCGAGAATGACACGCATTGTCTTAGGGGTTTGTGAGCCATCCATGTCGTTTGTCCTGTTGCCTCTGAGTCACGCCGTTGGGGTTTCTCGCTCCAGCAATAGGTCATTGCCTCCACAATTCGCAAGCTTGGGATTATCATTAACGCTCATACCCGGCGCATATGGGGCGGGTGGCCCGGCTGGCGGCGCGGCTTGGGTGCTGGCATTTATGTTTGCGGTCCCTTATGTGTCCGTAAATTTGAAGGTTACAATCGGGCCGTCATGTGGCAGACAGGACGGCTTGCTGAATTGGTTAGAGCGAAGGACGAGACCATAATGCGGATTAGATTGGCGCGGCGTGTTGGGGGAGTTCACTGATGCCGCCGCGGACACCGCTTCTGGACCGGGTGAATATTCCCGCCGATTTGCGTAATTTCTCCAACGATCAGTTGAAGCAAGTGGCTGATGAGTTGCGTGCCGAGACCATCGACACGGTTTCCGTCACTGGCGGGCATCTGGGCTCGTCGCTTGGCGTGGTCGAGCTGACCGTGGCTATCCACGCCGTGTTCGATACACCGCGCGACCGGCTGATCTGGGATGTGGGTCACCAGACCTACCCGCATAAAATCCTCACCGGTCGTCGGGACCGGATTCGCACTCTGCGCCAGCCGGGCGGCCTTTCGGGCTTCACCCGCCGTTCGGAGAGCGAGTACGATCCATTTGGCGCGGCGCATTCCAGCACATCCATTTCCGCTGGGCTCGGCATGGCCGTGGCGCGGGATCTGAAGCACGAGGAACCGCCCCGCAACGTCATCGCCGTGATTGGTGACGGCTCGATGAGTGCTGGCATGGCCTATGAGGCGATGAATAATGCCGGGGCGATGAAGTCCCGCCTGATCGTCATCCTCAACGATAACGACATGTCCATCGCCCCCCCCGTGGGCGCGATGAGCGCGTATCTCTCGACCCTGATTTCGTCGCGCAGCTTCATGTCCCTGCGCGACTTCGCCGCCAAGATGGCCAAGCGCTTCCCTCGCACGCTGGAGCGCACGGCGCGCCGGGCGGAGGAATATGCCCGCGGTATCCTCACCGGCGGCACGCTGTTCGAGGAGTTGGGCTTTTATTATGTTGGGCCGATCGACGGCCATAACATGGACCATCTGCTGCCCGTGCTGCGCAATCTGCGCGACTCGGATGCCGCCGAGCCCGTGCTGCTGCATGTCGTCACCCAGAAGGGCAAGGGCTACGCCCCGGCCGAGGCAGCGGGCGACAAGCTGCACGCCACCGCGAAGTTCAACGTCGTCACCGGCGAGCAGAAGAAAGCTCCGCCCGGCCCGCCGACTTATACCAATGTCTTCGCCAAGGCGCTGATCGCCGAGGCGGAAGCGAATCCGAACATCGTCACCGTGACGGCCGCCATGCCCGGCGGCACCGGGCTGGATAAGTTCGCGCAGAAATTCCCCACGCGCATGTTCGATGTCGGCATCGCCGAGCAGCATGCCGTCACCTTCGCCGCGGGCATGGCGACGGAAGGGCTGGCCCCGTTCTGCGCCATCTATTCGACTTTCCTGCAGCGCGGTTACGACCAGCTGGTGCACGACGTGGTGCTGCAAAGTCTGCCCGTGCGCTTTGCCATGGACCGTGCCGGTCTGGTGGGCGCCGATGGCGCGACCCATGCGGGCGCGTATGACCTTTGCTTCCTTGGGCCGATGCCGCGAATGGTCATCATGGCGCCGTCGGACGAGGCTGAACTGATGGATTGCGTGGCCACCGCCGCCGCCATCGATGACCGTCCTTCCGCCTTCCGCTATCCGCGTGGCGAGGGTGTGGGCGTGGCGCTGCCGGAGCGCGGCACCCCGTGGGAAATCGGTAAGGGGCGCCTTCTGCGCGAGGGCGGCAAGGTCGCAATTCTGGTGCTGGGCACGCGCCTGATGGACGCGCTGAGTGCCGCGGACGAGCTGGCCGCGCGGGGTTATCCCTGCACGGTGGCCGATGCCCGCTTCATGAAACCGCTGGATACGGCACTCATTGACCAGCTGGCCCGTCACCATGAGGTGCTCATCACCGTCGAGGAAGGTGCGTTTGGCGGCTTCAGCGCCGCGGTCGCGCATCACCTCGCCTGGACTGGCGCGTTCGACAGGGGGCTGAAATTCCGACCCATGACCCTGCCGGATCGGCTTATCGACCACAACACCCCGGCGGCGCAGCTTATTGATGCAGGTTTGACCGCGCAGCATATCGTGACCCACGCGATTGCGGCATTAGGTATCGAAACTTTGCATGATATGGTCGCAATTCCGGCTCAATGACACACCATATTGGCACCATGAAACACATGTTACGCTCCACTCTTCTGACCCTTGGTCTCGGTTTTGGTCTTGTCTCCGCCGCTGCCGCCGCAACGCCGGAAGCGGCGCCGGTGGCCGCGCTGGATGCTGGACTGTTGGCAACCATGAAGGCTGGTGCGGCCGGGCAGAATTTCCAGGCGCGTTACGACGCGCTCGATCCGATCGTGCAGAAATCCTACAACCTGCCGGAGCTCGCCAAGAACTCCGTCGGTTTCCTGTGGGCCACGCTTCCCGCGGCGCAGCAGCAGGAGCTTACGGCGTTGTTCGAGCAATTCACCGTGGTCAGCTACGTCTCCCAGTTCAATGCCTATGACGGCGAGCGCTTCGACATCTTGCCCACGGAAAAGCCGCTCGGCGAGAAGAAGATCGTTGAAACCCAACTGGTTCCCACCAGCGGGGACCCGGTTGAGTTGGATTATGTGATGCAGAATGGGCCTCAGGGCTGGCAGATTACTGACGTGCTGCTCAACGGCACCATCAGCCAGGTCGCCGTGCATGCCTCGGACTTCGCCTCAATGGTGACCTCCGGCAATGCGGCACCGCTCATCGCGGCGCTGAAGAACAAGATCGCCATCCTCAGCAGTGGGACGACAGGGCAGTGATGCGTTTGCATCCTGCTTATTGTCTTAGTTGCTAGCTTGCATATTCTGGCCATCATTGCTGGGCTGTTTGCGCTTATCGGCGTGATACAGCAGTTTCTCGGCACGTATCTAATCCAGCGCTTCAGTGCCGAGCGGGGGCCGGTTCCGCGCGCCTATCCGCCGGTCTCCGTGCTCAAGCCGCTTTGCGGTATAGAGCCGCTGACCGAGCTGGCGCTGGAATCGTTCTTCCTTATCGAGTATCCGGAATTCCAGATCATTTTCGGCGTGCAGAGGGAAGATGACCCGGTGCTGGGCATAGTGGCGAAGCTGCGTGCCCGCTACCCGGAGCGCGATGTTACGGTGGTTGTCGACTCAACCATGCACGGTAGCAACCGCAAAGTTTCTAACCTTATCAATATGCTCCGTGAGGCGCGGTACGAGACATTGGTGATGTCGGATGCCGACATCCATGTGCCGCCTTACTTCCTGGACCGCGTTGTTGCCGCGCTGGAGGCACCCGGCGTCGGGCTGGTCACCACGCTGTATACAGGGTTGGCAGGTACTCCGAATCTGGCGACGCTTATGGGAGCCAGCCAGATCAATTATACATTCCTTCCCGGAGCGCTGCTGGCGCGCAAGCTCGGGCGGCAGGATTGTCTGGGTGTCACCATGGGGCTCTCTAAAACCGTGCTGGCGCAGATTAATGGGCTTGAGGCCGTGGCCAATAATTTGGCGGATGATCAGGTGCTGGGTCGCCTCGTCGTAGCCAAAGGCTACAAGCTGGCCCTGGCGCAGGTGATTCCCGCGACCACGGTGCCGGAGGATAGTTTCCGCGCCCTATTCAGGCACGAGCTGCGCTGGGCCCGGACCATCCGCGCCCTGGTGCCAGTGCCTTACGCCGCTTCAGTCTTGCAGGTTTCGCTGCTCTGGTGCGTGATTGCGTTGTTCGCCGCGCATGGGGCGCCTTGGGCCTGGGCGTTATTCGCGGGGGCACTTATCGCGCGTGCTGTCGCCGCCCGGCGCATCGATAAAGCGCTGAGGCTTGCCAAAGCTGGAGATGCGTGGCTTTTCCTGTTGCGCGATTTTTGTTCCTTCCTAGTTTATATTGCCAGCTTCACCGGCAGCCGGGTCGATTGGCGTGGCCAAGCCATGCATGCCGACGCCGGCAAAGTACCGTCACGTTGAGAGAGTTGAGAGAGAAGAGATGTCGAAATTGAAAACCCTGTTCCTGCAACCTCCCTCCTTCGACGGCTTCGATGGTGGCGCCGGCTCGCGCTACCAGGCGCGCCGCGAGATCAAATCCTTCTGGTTCCCCACTTGGCTGGCGCAACCTGCCGCCCTGCTGCCGGATTCCACGCTTATCGATGCCCCCCCGGCGCGGCTGAAGATGGAAGACGTGCTCCCGCACGCCAAGACGCATCAGCTGCTCATCATTCATACCTCCACCCCCTCCTTCGGCAATGACGTGAAGGTGGCTGAGGAGTTCAAGAAGCTGAACCCGCAGATGCTGGTTGGCTTCGTCGGCGCCAAGGTCGCCGTGCAGCCGGAGGAATCTCTGGCTCGTGCCAAGGTTTTGGATTTCGTTTGTGGAAACGAGTTCGATTTCACCATCAAGGAAATCGCTGAAGGCGCGTCTCTTCGGGACGTGAAGGGCATCTGGTGGCGTGAAACCACCGGCGAGATCATCAAGAACGAGGATCGCCCGCTGCTGATGAACATGGACGAACTGCCCTTCGTCGTGGACGTCTACAAGAAGCACCTGCGCATTGAGGACTACTTCATCGGCTACCTGATGCACCCGTACATCTCCATCTACACGGGGCGCGGTTGCAAGTCGCATTGCACCTTCTGCCTCTGGCCGCAGACGGTGGGCGGGCACAAATACCGCACCCGCTCGGTGGAGAACGTGATCGCCGAGATCAAGCGTGCGAAAGAGCTCTTCCCGCAGGTGAAGGAGTTCATGTTCGACGACGATACCTTCACCGACGACCTGCCACGCGCCGAGGCCATTGCTCGCGAGCTGGGCAAGCTGGGCGTCACATGGTCCTGCAATGCTAAGGCTAATGTGCCTTACGAGACACTGAAGGTGCTGAAGGCGAACGGCCTGCGCCTGCTGCTTGTTGGCTATGAATCCGGCAACCAGCAGATCCTTCACAACATCAAGAAGGGCATGCGTATCGAGGTCGCGAAGAAATTCACCAGCGACTGCCACAAGCTTGGCATCAAGATCCACGGCACTTTCATCGTCGGCCTGCCCGGCGAGACGCAGGAGACGCTGAAGGAGACAATCGCCTTCGCCAAGGAGATCAACCCGCACACCATTCAGGTATCGCTGGCTGCTCCGTATCCCGGTACCTTCCTGTATAATCAGGCGGTAAAGGAAGGCTGGCTGGACGTGGAGCATGCCGAGCTGATCGACGAGCATGGCGTGCAGATTGCCCCGCTGCACTACCCGCATCTCAGCCACGAGGAGATCTTCAACTCGGTGGAGCTGATTTACCGGGAGTTCTACTTCCGCCCGGGCAAGATCCTCTCGATTCTGAACGAGATGCTTCGCAGCCCGCAGATGCTGGTGCGCCGTTTGCGAGAAGGTCTGGAATTCCGCACGTTCTTGAAGGAACGCCACGCGGCTTAAAAAAGGGGGGCGAAAAGCCCCCCTTTTTATTTGTCCAAGTCTCAGCCTTTCAGTGATGCCATGTCGATGCAGAAACGGTATTTCACATCGCTTTTCAGCATGCGCTCATAGGCTTCGTTGATTTTCTGGATCGGAATCATCTCGATATCTGCGGTGATTCCATGTGCGTCGCAGAAATCCAGCATCTCCTGCGTTTCCGCAATGCCGCCAATGGCCGAGCCCGCGAAGCTGGCACGCTTGAGCAGCAGCGGGAAGACGGCGATCGGCAGCGGCTTCTCCGGCGCGCCCACCTGCACCATGGTCGCGTCGCGCTTCAGCAGCGCGAAATATGGCGAGAGATCATGCGTGGCGGAAACCGTATCGATGATCAGGTCGAAGCTGTTGGTGTGCCGGGCCATCTCTTCGGGGTGCTTGGAGATCACGACATCATGGGCACCAAGTTTCTTGCCGTCCGCCACTTTGGAAGGTGAGGTGGTGAACAGCACCGTCTCAGCCCCCATGGCATGGGCGAGCTTCACACCCATATGGCCGAGACCGCCCAGGCCGATAATGCCCACCTTCTTGCTCGGCCCGGCGCCCCAGTGCCGCAACGGCGAGTATAAGGTGATGCCGGCGCAAAGCAGCGGCGCCGCAGCGGCCGGGTCGAGATTTTCCGGGATGCGCAGCACGTAGTTCTCGTCCACCACGATCTTGTCTGCGTATCCGCCCCGTGTTGGCTCACCGGTTACTTTATCGGTACCGCCATAGGTGCCGCCCTGCATCCCAGCATCGCAATATTGCTCAAGCCCTTCGCGGCAGGAAGGGCAGGTGCGGCATGAATCCACCAGGCAGCCCACGCCGACCAGATCGCCGGTCTTGTATTTCGTCACGTCCTTGCCGACGCTCCTCACACGGCCGACGATTTCATGCCCTGGCACGGCCGGATAGACGGTAAACTGCCACTCATTGCGGGCATAATGCAGGTCAGAATGGCAAACGCCGCAGAAAAGAATGTCGATCTCGACATCGAACGCGCCGACATCGCGGCGGGTGAAGCTCCAGGGGGCGAGGGGGGATTTGGCGTCCGGGGCGGCGAAACCGGTACAAACGAGCATGAATGTCTCCAGATTAGTTTGCCTCGATATCGGCTTCCGCCGGAAAGATTCAATGCCTCGGGGTTAGGCTCCCCCGGCGTCTTTCCTGCCAAGAATGCTTTATTCTTCCAGGTTGACGTATGTATGTGGTTTGTTTAGGCTTGTTGCACGGCAAGAGGGGAGTACGAGAGCATGTGTGGCATCGCCGGATTATTTTTAAAGAACCGGGCGCTGGAGCCTGAGCTTGGGGCGCTGAC
>JAQUAC010000048.1 GCA_028687415.1 Acidocella sp.
ACCGCGTTCATCGAAATGGTTGTGTGGCGGGTGCCCGAACCGGTGCGGGCAAGCAGTCACCCGTTCAAATACCGGCTGGCCTTGGTATCGAACGGCGTTTGCACGCTTCGATACGACAATGAAGCCGGGAAGGGGGACCATAAACATATCGGGCCGGTTGAAGAGCCTTATGAATTTTGCGGACTTGATCAGTTAGAAGCCGATTTTTGGAAGGATGTCGAAGCATGGTTGAAACAGCAAGACGCACAGTGACGATCAGCGTCGGGAGTCTGGACGAGGCGCGGCGGGGACTGGCGGCCGCATTTCGCGGCGTCGCGCAGGAACCGCGCATCACGTTTGCGAACCTCGATCTGATGTGGCGGACCCTTACGCCGCGCCGGCAGGAACTTTTGCAGGCGATGGCCGGGAAAGAAGCGCTGTCGATCAGGGGGCTTGCGCGGCTGGTCCGGCGGGATGTGAAAGCGGTCCATGGCGATGTTCAGGCATTGTTGCTCGCAGGCGTGTTGCGGCCGGACGAGGCGGGTGGGGTAATCTTCCCCTATGACGTATTGCACGTTGATTATGAGCTTGCGGCGGTCGCTTAAACGCTCCGCCCGCTGGGCGTCTGTGGCGCCGGTCATTTCAGGAACCAGCCATAGGTGGTTCCGTCTGTTGTTGCTTCTGGCAGGCAGAGCGGCTTGCCGCCTCTGGTCTCGATTTTCCACCCCTGTCCGGAGCAGGTTGCGAGTTGGCGGATGAAGCCGGCCTGGTAGAGCTGGTAGGCGAGGATGCCATCGGGGGTATTAGCCCAGGAAGCGCGGATTTTCTGGTCATGGATATGGGTGAGGAGATCGGCCTGGCCGGTGCGGTAGCCGTGGCGCCAGCCCTGGCGATGGGCGATGAAGACCGAGGCGCCGAAGACAATGGCCGCGATGGCGAAGGCGGAGGTGAAGGCGCCGAGGCTAGCCCGGCGGGAGCGGGCGGCTTCGATCTGGACGCGCTCATCAAGGGCGGCGGAGGTGGCTTCGGCGGCGAGAACTTTCCATTGGGTAATGAAGCCGTCACGGGTTTCGGTAGCGCCGGAGCGGAGGTTGTCGGCGGCCTGGTAGAGCTGGTTGGTGGCCAGACGGAATGTTTCGGCGATTGCGCCATCCATTTTGGTCGTACCGGCGGCGATTGTTTCGGTGATATTGTCCTTTGCGGCCCCGGTGGCCTGATCGATGGAGCCGCGGAGATCGCGGCCGACCTCGATGGCGGCGTCCTGGATGGATTTGGCGAGGGTTGGTCCGGCGCGGTTGATCTCACGGGCGATCGCGGTTGCGGCCTTGCCGGCGTCACCGGCGGCGGCGCCGGCGGCAGCGGCGAGGGTAGAGGCGGCGTCGAGTGTGTTGCGGATGGCGGCGTTGTGGGCCTCGAGGGTGATGAGGAGGAGCCAGCCGCTATCCTGGTCCTGCAGGCGGAGAACACGGCCGGCGCTGCGGATGCGGTTGATGGCGTCCTGATCGGGGGCGAAGCCGGCGATCTCGCAGTAGGCGGTCTCGATATTGGTGGCCATTGATGGGTGGGTCCTTTGCGACGGGAGAGCGATCCGCCGCGGCGCTGGCGAACCTGGGCTCGGCTGCTTGTGTTTGGGCGGCCAGCGGCTCGTCCGGTTCAGGCCCGGTTGGCGGCGGCGCTGGTTAGTTCGCCGAGGAGGGGAGCAAAGGTTTCGGCGCAATCGGCGCGCCATTTTTCCAGGGCGATGCGTTCGAACAGCGGGGCCTGGGCGAGAATGGTGGCGGGGGAGTGGCGATCGGTCTTGATCGCGGTGGCCAGCGGCCTGGGCAGGATGGGGAAGGGGCGGAGCGTGCCGCTGCGGGCCTCGATCTCGGTGCGGATTTTGCTGTCGCGGTAGACGGCGAAGCTGCCGTCCTCGTCGAAGAAGCGGTTGCCGATGACGTTGACGCGCCCCGGGTAGCTCTCCAGGAAATCCCGCAGGGCGAGGAGGCTGTCGCGCTCGTCGTTGATCACCCAGGCGATGGCGAGGGGGATGGCAAGGGCTTCGGCGCCGCGGCGGAGGTAGTCGCCGTAGCGGCGCATGGCGTCATTGTCGCGAGCGCCGGCGTTGATGACGCAGCTCTTGTCGCGGTGCTGTTCGATGGCGTTGAGCATGGTCTGCCATCCGGCCTCGGTGCGGGTATCGGCGGCGAGGGTAGCGTCGAGTTCGGCGCCGAGACATTTGGCCGCGTCAGGGTTGGCGGTATCGGTCTCGATGAGGAAGACGGGCCGGTTGAGGACGTGGCGGAGATGATCGGCGAGGGCGATGGCGACCATGGACTTGCCGACACCGCCCTTGTTACCGCCGACATAGATGATGCCGCTCATACGTCATCGCTCCCGAGGGCGAAGGTGCCCGCACCCGGTGCTTTTCCGGTATCGGTTACATTTGCGCGGCCCGGTACTTTTGCTGGCGGCGCCGGATTCGACGGACGACCGGCAGTGTTGCCGGCAATATCTGCCGCATGCTTGCCAAGCTGCGATGATGCCGCCGATTCAGCGTTCCCCATCTTCGCTTTTGTTCTTGTGGAAGATGCTGGCTTGCGGCTGCGTTTTCTGGCGAGAGCCGCGCGAATGGTGGCGGCACTGGCGGCGAGGGGAGTGTTGTCGCGCAGCCAGTTGGCGATCTGGTCGATGGTATAGCCTTTGTCGCGCATGGATTTGATCTCACCGCTGAGGGCTTCGATCGCGGCGCGCTTGGTCAGGATGGTGGCATCGCGGGCGGCAGGGAGAGCCTTCATCTGCGCCGCGATTTCCTTGATATCGTCATGGCTGATTCCAACATCCTGCTTTACCTGTGTATCATCTGCCATGGCGATCATCCTTTCTCGTTCGGTCTCATGATGACCATTGCCCGATGTGATCCAGGAAGCAAGATCGGTCTGTCACAGCATAGCTAATCGAGTATCGCTTCGATATCTGTATCCATTCAAGCGACGAAGATTGAGCTGCTGGAGCGCAATTTCTGGTCTATCGACGCCAAGCCTTGCTTGTCTTTTACACACAACCGCACCTATGATGCATGGCGAGGGCAGAAGCCGGGGTATCACCCCCCCGCCCCGATTATCAAGCGGAAATGACCAACCGCCAGCCTTTCTGGTGCCGCCACCTCCGACGACCAACAGCGACGACAGCGAGGACCAGCCGATGATCTCATACAGCCATCTGACCGCGCAAGGCTCCGGGCAGGGATCTGCGTCAGGTGGCGGTTCCGGTGCCAGCATCGCCGGGGTGGTGCGATATCTGGAAGCGGCGCGACAGGATGGCCTGGCAGCGGAGCGTGGCGCCACGGCGATCGGCTATTACCAGGGCCGCGCGGCACCGTCGGTGTGGCTGGGGTCCGGTGCGACCGAGCTTGGTCTGGCCGGTGCGGTAGACGGCGCGGCGCTGGCGTCGGTTCTGGCGGGCCGGCTCCCTGACGGGACGGATCTGAGCGGACGGGGCAACCGGGCGGGTAGCCGCCGTCTGGGGCATGATCTGACGATCAGTGCGCCGAAGAGTGTCAGCATCCTGGCGCTGGCTGGTGGCGATGCAAGGCTGCTGGCGGCGCATGATGAGGCGGTGCGGGCTGCGGCGGGCGAGGTGGAGCGTCTGATGCTGGTGGCGCGGCGGGGCAAGGCGGGGGCGGTGGTGGAGCGGACCGGCCGGCTGGTGGCGGCCGCATATCGGCATGAGGACAGCCGGCCGGTGGACGGGGTGGCGGATCCGCAGCTGCACACGCATCTGATCATCGCCAACATGACGCGGCGATCGGATGGGGTTTGGAGTGCGGCGTCGCTTGATTTCGGGGTGCGGAACGAGACGCTGCACATGCTGGACGCGGTGTACAAGGCGGAGCTGGCGAAGCGCGTGACGGAGCTTGGCTACGGGATCGAGCGGACGCGGGACGGGTTCGAGATCGCCGGTCTGACGCGGGAGCAGATTGCGGCGTTCAGCCGGCGGACGGCGGAGATTGACCGGACGCTGGCGGCGGGCGGTCTTGACCGGGAGGCGGCGAGTGCGGCGCAGCGTGTGCGGGCGAATGTATCGACCCGGCTGGAGAAGGGGCAGCCCGGGGAGGTGGAGCAGCGCTATGGCTGGCGGGCCCGGGCGCGGGAGGCCGGCCTCGACCTGGAGCGGGTACAGGGCATCGCGCTCGAGCGGGAGCGATCCGGTCTGGATCGCGGTGGCGCCGGGGAACGCGATGCCGGCGGTCGAGAGCAAGCGATGGTTCTGGCGCGAGAGGCGGTAGCGGGCGCGGCGCGGCATCTGGGCGAGCGGGCGAGCGTGTTCAGCGCGGCGGGGCTGGCGCGGGAGGCGCTGCTGGCAGGGCTGGGCCGGGTGGGATCGGCCGAGGTCGCGGCGGCGATCGGGCAGCGTGCCGGCGGGCTGGTGGCCGGGGCGGATGAGAGGCGGGGTCTGGTGTTCACGACACGGGCGGCGCTGGAGACCGAGCGGCGGGTGCTGGCGGTGGTGACGACCGGACGGGGGACGGCCCGGCCGGTGGCCGAGGCGGATGCGATCGAGCCTGTGCTGGAGCGGCAGGAGCGAGACCGGGGTCTGGTGTTCACCGCCGGACAGCGTGAAGCGGTCCGCCTCGCGCTTGGGACCGAGGACCGGCATGTCGGGATCGTGGGGGCGGCGGGTTCGGGCAAGACGCGCGCGATGGGTGCAATCGTCGCGGCGTATCGGGAGGCGGGGTATGAGATTGTCGGCCTGGCGCCGAGCGCTGCGGCGGCGCGGGAGCTGGGACAGGCGGGGTGTGACCGGACCCAGACACTTGAGGCCGGGCTACGCCGTCCGGCGGCCGAAACGGGTGGGGCTGCGCCTGGGGCGCGGCCCTGTCTGTATGTGCTGGACGAGGCGGGGATGGTGTCGGCGCGGGACATGGACCGGCTGATGCAGCGCGCCGAGGCGGAGGGGGCGCGGACGCTGCTGGTGGGGGATCCGCGGCAGCTGGCGAGCGTGGAAGCGGGATCGCCGTTCCAGCAGCTGCTGGAGGCGGGGGCGCTGCGGCATGTGCGGATGGATGAAGTGCAGCGGCAGCGTGATCCGGCGCTGCGGGAGATCGCGCAGCGGTTCGCGCGCGGCGACGCGGCGGGCGCGGTGGTGGCGGCGCAGCCATACATGGCGGTGGTGGAGAAAGACCGTCTCGCTGGGGCGGCGGCCGAGGCGTATCTCGGCCTGGCGCCGGCGGCGCGGGCGGATACGCTGGTGCTGGCGGGAACCAACCGGATGCGCGCGGGGGTCAACGCGGCGATCCGTGACGGTCTGCGGGCGCGGGGCGAACTCGGCCGGGACGATCTGTCGGTGCAGGTGCTGGACAAGGCGGACCTGACCCGGGAACAGGCGCGGCGGGTCTCATCCTACGAGACGGGGATGGTGGTGGCGTTCTCCCGGGAGTTGAAGGACGGGCGGCGCATGGTGGCGGCGCGGGGCAGCCAGTGGGCGGTTGTCGGGCGAACCGGGGATCACGTGACGCTGCGGGTGCTGGGCAACCCTGCCGATGGGGCGGCCGGCCGGGAGATCGCCTGGCGGCCATCGGGCGAGACGGCGACCGCCTATCATGCGCGGCCCCTTGGCTTGGCTGAGGGCGAGCGGATCGTGTTCCGGGAGAACGACCGCGCTCTTGGTGTCAGCAACGGCATGGGCGGGGTGGTGACCGGGCTGGACCGGGCGCGGGGCGAGGCGCTGGTGCGCAGCGATGCCGGCGCGGCAATCCGCATCGGCGTCGATCGGGCGCATGTGATCGATCATGGCTATTGCCGGACCATCCACAGCAGTCAGGGGGCGACGGTGGAGCGGGCGATCGTGGTCGGCGAGGCGGGCCGGGTGGCGACGGCGCAGACCGCCTATGTGGCGGCGTCGCGGGAGCGCTCCGGGCTGCAAATCATCACCGATGACCGGGACAAGCTGTCCGCCGCCTGGTCACGCTGGGCGGAGCGGCAGACAGCGCGCAGCCTGCTGGCGCGGGAGGTCGAGCGGGAAATGCCGGTGAGCGACATCAGCCGGGAACGGGCGCGGCAGAAGACCCTCGAGCAGTCACGGCAGCGGGCCGCCGAACTGGCCAAGACCCGAGAGGCCGTCCGCGAGAAGCAGGCCGCGGCCCAGAAACAGCTCGAGCGCGGCCGTGACAGGGGCATGGAGATGGGGAGATAGGCTGCGAACTCAATGATCGGAACAGACAGAGGCGGCTCATGGCCAACCGGGGCTGATCCGAGCGTTTTCTGTCGGGCTAATCTCGTACCTTGATATTTCATGACAAAGCATGATAAGTTGAAAAGAGAAGAATGGAGGTATGGCATGGTTGCCCAATCCCGCGAGAAATTCGCAACCCAAGTGAATTCGGAAATTCTGTCCGCCGTACGCAGTCTCGCGGAGAGCGAGGGGCGCCAGATTCAGGCGCTTGTCGATGAAGCGTTGGCCGATCTGGTCGAAAAGCGAAAGCAGGGTAAACCCCGTGCCAATGTCATGATCGCTTATCAGGCGAGCCATGAGAAATTCGGATCGCTTTACAAGAAGCTGGCTGAATGACGGACTATCCGACCGTCATTGAAGTTCTTGCCATCAGATCGACCGCTACGGCGGCGCTGCCGGCGTGCGGGATGGCGGCTTGCTGGAAGCGGCTTTGTTCCGTCCCCAGACGGGATATTATGCCGACTTGATCGAGGAAGCCGCCGCATTGTGGGAGAGCTTGGCGCAGAACCACCCATTCATCGACGGCAACAAGCGCACCGCCTTCGCCACCACCTATACTTTTCTCGCGATCAACGGCACCCATATCACGGCAGAAGCCGCCGTAACCTACGCTTTTATAATCAACCTTTATGAGGCCGGTACGTTCGAATTCAGCCGGTTGGCCGATTGGCTCCGCGTCAACGTAACCCAGCCGACTTCGACCTGAGAGCCTGAAAATGAATCGCTTACCGGTGCCTGGGAAGCTATTTCTGGGTTCGAGATTCCTGCGGACCGGGTGGGAGCGGAGTCCCTTGCGGTTGATTTGACGCGACTATTGTTAGTTTTCTGGGTAGGGGGGTTACAAACAGCGGCGCTCAATCTGGGGCGGAAGGCCCATCTGAACGAAAGCGTACGGTAGCGTATTGCACGCAATGTCATTGAGCTGGGCCGACGCCGGATGGGCAGGGGATTTCAAACATCTGAATGCTTGTTGCGTGTATTGCACGCAAAGTCATCCCTCACATTAGCACCCCGGTTTGTTGCGTGAAATACATATGCACAAGCGACATTATTGCGTCCAATATCTATTGCACGCCATGATTGCACGCAATAAACAGCCAGTTCATGTCGAAGGCGGACTAAAGCCGGGCTCTACGGTCCGAATTTGTAGGAATTTTGTCCGTGTTCACGTTTCTTACCGTGCAGTTTTACGCGCTTGGGCCTTCCGCCCCGACCTGATCACCCCAACAGTTACATTCGTTCTTCAATGTTGTACAGTTACGCACAGTTCTTGGCGTCACCCCATGTTGCTCATTCCATCGTTTGCGAAACACCCCTCCGGTAAATCCTATGTCGCGATACGTACCTTTGCCGGGATCGACCCACCTTTCTGCCGCTTTTTCATGTTTCCAGGAGAAGATGCCCAAGCCGGACGAACTCCTCTTTGCCCTGAAGACCTTCACCGGCGCCATGCTGGCCTTCTATATTTCCTGCTGGCTGGGACTGGATAATCCCTATTGGTCGATGGCAACCGCTTTCATCGTCGCCAATCCCTTCGCCGGGGCCATGCGTTCCAAGGCTGTTTACCGCTTTTTCGGCACGCTAATCGGCGGCACCGCGGCGGTGGTCATGGTGCCGGCCCTGGTCGACGCGCCCGTGCTGCTCTGCATCGCCATGGCGCTTTGGGTGGGTCTCTGCCTTTACATCGCGCTGATGGACCGCTCCCCGCGCGCCTACACCTTCATGCTTTCCGGCTATACCGCGGGCATCATCGGTTTTCCCTCGGTCACCGATCCCGGCCATGTGTTCCAGACCGCGCTGACGCGCTGCGAGGAGATCACGCTCGGCATCGTCTGCACCACCATGATCGGCACGCTGATCCTGCCGCGCTCCCTGGGCCCGGTGCTGGCGCGGCGCATCTCCTCCTGGGTGCAGCCAGGCGTGGAATGGGCCAGCGCTGCCTTGGCCGGAGACGGCGAATCCCAGCCAGCGCGGGACGCGCGCCGCCGCCTTGCCGTCGAGGCGACCGACACGGCCATGATGGTGTCCCAGCTTGCCTACGATATTTCCCACATGCAGTCGGCCGTGCGGCAGGTCACGCGCCTGCGCATGTATGTGATCAGCCTGATGCCGATCTTGAGTTCCATAGGCCAGCGCGTGGCGGAGCTGCGCCGGATCGGCGGGCTCACCCCCACCTTGCAGGTCGTGCTCGCCCGCACCGATGAATGGATCAAGGCCGGAAAAGCCGAAGGCGCGGACCCGCTGTTGCACGAGATACAGGCTCTGGACCATGAGCCGCCGGATTGGACCGGCCTGCTGCGCGCCAGCCTCGCCGTACGGCTGGAGGAGCTGGTGCGCATCGTGCATCAATCAAGGCAATTGCGCCGCCATGTGACGGACGGCACTCCCGCTCCTGAAAGCCCGGCGCTGGAGGCCGAATATATCGCCATCACCCGGGAGAACCGCGACCATAAGCTGGCTTTTCTCTCAGCACTTTCGGCCACGCTTTCGATTCTGCTTGTTTGCGCCATCTGGATCGAGACCGCGTGGGCCTATGGCGCGGGGGCGGCCATCATGGTCGCCGTTGCCTGCTCTTTCTTCGCAGCACAAGACGATCCAGCCCCCGCCATCGCGCAGATGCTGCGCAATTCCGCCAGCGTCGTCGCCGGTATCTTCGTCTATGACTTTGCGATTTTGCCGAAAATCGTGGGGTTCGATGGGCTTTATCTTGTTCTGCTGCCGGCGGGGCTGATCATCGGCGTTCTCGTCTCCCGCCCCGCTACATTCGGCACCGGCATGGTGATCGGCGCTGTCGGCGCCACGCAGATGGCGCTGAGCAACGGTTACGATATCAATTTCGTCAAATTCGCGGACAGTTCCTTCAGCCTGCTTGTCGGCCTCGGCAGCGCGCTGATCATCACCCGCATCATCCGCTCCGTCGGCGCCGCCTGGAGTGCGGACCGCCTGATGCGCGCCAACTGGCGCGACGTGGCCGCAGCGGCGGAAGCCGGCACCGCGCCGGACCGCGCCGCGCTGACCGGCATCATGATGGACCGGCTGGGGCTGATGATGCCGCGCCTCGCCGCCGTCGCCTCCGGCGCGGACAGTGCCGCCGCCGGAACGCTTCTGGATCTGCGCGTCGGCCTCAACATCGTCGGACTGCACCGCGAACAATGGCGCCTGCCGCTTGCGGCGCGCGAGGGCAGCCAGCGCATCTTCCGCTGCGTCGCCACCTATTATCGTGGCAACCCGCGCCAGCCCGCATCGCAAAACCTCATTGCGGCATTGGACGAGACGATGGGCGCGCTGATGAACGACGCCCTGGCCTACCGCGCTGCGTTGATGATTTTGTCCGGGTTGCGTTCCGCCCTTTATCCCGATGCACCACCGCCTGAATTCGTATCCGCCACCCCAATCTTGGTTGCCTCATGATCGGTGAAGTCAATATTTATGGCGTGCTGTTTCCGCCGCTGCTCATCTGGCTCGGCATCGCGCTGGTGCTCTCCACCATCATCCGGCGCGCGATCTCGGCGCTCGGGCTCTACCGTTTCGTCTGGCACCGGCCGCTCTTCGACCTTTGCCTGCTTGTTATGTTGACCGGGCTCATCAGCCTGGCGGCCAACACTTATTTCTAGCCCTGGCGTCTCATGAAGCTCGTTCCCTATGCTTATCGCTTTATCGTCACGCTGGCCGCACTGGCCATTGCCGTGGTCATCGGCTGGCAACTCTGGATCTATTATATGGAAAGCCCCTGGACGCGCGACGGGCGCGTGCGGGCGGATGTTGTTTCTCTGGCACCGGACGTCACTGGCCCTATCGTGCAGGTTTTCGTGCATGATAATCAGGCCGTGCATACGGGCGAGCCGGTCTTCCAGATCGACCCTTCACGTTTCAACCTGGCGCTGGAACAGGCAAAGGCCGCTTTAGCGCAGACCCAGGCCTCCGAAGCCAAGGCCCATGCCACGATGCTGAACGCGCAAGAGAACGCGGCGCGCTATGCCGCCCTTTCCAATAATGCCACCTCCGCCGTCTCACGCGGCGATGCCAGCACTCAGTCGCGGGAAGCACAGGCGGCCTATAAAGCGGCACAGGCTGAATATGCGGCGGCGCAAGCCGATCTCGACGTTGCGGAGCTGAACCTGCAGCGCACCACCGTCCGTGCCACCGTGAATGGGGTTGTCACCAATTTCTCCATGCAGCCGGGCGATTATGTGAGCGCGGGCACGGCGGTCATCGCCATTGTCGACACCGACTCACTCTATGTGGACGGCTATTTCGAGGAAACCAAGCTGCACCACATCCAGATTGGCGACAGAGCGAGCGTGCAGCTTCTGCAGGGCGGGCCGGCCATCCAGGGCCATGTGCAGGGCTTCGCCGCCGGCATTGCGGATTCAGAGCGCATCGCCGCACCCACCTTGCTGGCGGATGTGAATCCCACCTTCACCTGGGTGCGTCTGGCGGCGCGCATCCCCGTGCGCATCGCGATCGACAAGGTGCCCGCCGGTACACATCTGGTGGCGGGCATGACCGCCTCGGTCAGCATTGCGCCGGAGAAGGGCCGGCAATAAGGGCTGTCCGCCCGGCTAATTGGATCGGAAGGGCGTTGTTGCATGAGTCGGGTCATGGTTGAGGGATCGTCATGGGAGCGGCGTTTATTTGACCCTTGCCTATCCGGTTGTCACACACAGCCCCAACATGTAGCGCCAACTTGAGAAAAATGGCGCCTCTCGACCCTATATAAATAAACCATCACCGACAGCGGCCATTTCTCACCTGCGTTAGATACCACAACCACACGGAACTGCGCCATCGCCTCGGCCGGCGCATTCATCACGGCGAACGCGGTGAAATCAGGAGTCCGCTCCAGCAGGGACAGGAAGAGCAGCTCGGCGCCCTTGGCCTCGCTCTCAATGCCGTCGTGCATTGGAACGCCATCTACATGCAGGAGGCCATCCGCCAGGTCAGGTCGGACGGCATGGACGCCAGCTACGACGACATCGCCCACCTCTCCCCGCTGATCTGGCGCCATCTCAACTTCCTCGGGCGATACGACTTCTCGCTGCCCGACACCGTTATGAACGGCGGTCTCAGGCC
>JAQUAC010000344.1 GCA_028687415.1 Acidocella sp.
GTGCCGGCGAGCATGGAACCCACCATCACCGCATCGGCCCCGGCGGCCAGCGCCTTCACCATGTCACCCGAAGCGCGGATGCCGCCATCGGCAATGGCCGGCACGCCCAGCGCGCGGCAGGCGGCGGAGGTTTCCATCACGGCGGTGAATTGCGGCACGCCCACACCCGCGACCACGCGGGTGGTGCAGATGCTGCCCGGCCCAATACCAACCTTGATCCCGTCCGCGCCCGCGTCGATCAGCGCTTTGGCACCGTCCGGCGTGGCCACGTTGCCGGCAATGATCTGCACAGCGTTGGACGCTTTCTTGATCCGCTCCACGGCCTTCAGCACGCCGTCCGAATGCCCGTGAGCGGTGTCGACCACCACCACGTCCACCCCGGCCTCAACCAGCGCGGCGGCGCGCTCGGTGCCGTCATTACCCACGCCGGTGGCGGCGGCCACACGCAGGCGGCCCAGCTCGTCCTTATTGGCCAGCGGATGCGCCTGGGCCTTGTCCATGTCCTTCACGGTCATCAGCCCGATGCAGCGGAACTCATCGTCCACCACCAACAGCTTCTCCAACCGGCGCTTGTGCAGCAGGGCACGGGCCTCCTCGGCGGTCACCCCGGCTGTCACCGTGGCTAAATTCTCGCGCGTCATTAGCTCGTATATCTTGGCGTTGGGGTCCGTGGCGAAACGCACGTCGCGGTGCGTAAGAATGCCGACCAGTTTGCCGTCCCGCTCCACCACGGGGAAGCCCGAGATGTTGTGTTGGGCCATCAGCGCGCGGGCATCGGCCAGCGTCTGGTCCGGGTAGATGGTGAGCGGATTCACCACCATGCCGCTCTCGAACTTCTTCACCCGGCGGACCTGGGCTGCCTGCTCATCAATGGTGAAATTTTTGTGAATCACGCCAATGCCGCCCTGCTGCGCCATGGCGATCGCCATGGCGGCTTCCGTCACCGTATCCATGGCGGCAGAGACCAGCGGGATATTGAGCGAGATTTCCCGCGTCAGCCTGGTGGCGGTTTTCACCGTGGTGGGCAGTACCAGGGAGTAGGCGGGCACCAGCAATACGTCGTCGAAAGCTAGCGCTTCCGCGATCCTGTCGGAAAAATCCAGTTTAAAGGGAGTATCGGATGCCATGGCCGCGCTTTCAAAATAAGACCTTGGCGGTTCCCAATAACTGCGCTCAGCCCCCGGCGCAAGAGGCCGGTGCCCTACTCCCCGCGCAACTCAGCCTCGTAGACTTTGCGCCAGAAGGCCTCGCTGGTCATTCCTGGTAAGGCCTTGCGGTAGTCGTTCTTCAACTGGGCAAGGTTTCTCAGGAAGCTATAAGCCGTGCGGGCAAACCGCAGCACCGCGCCAAAAAAGCGCCGCTTATCATATTCGGCGATGTAGCCGAGGCCCATCGCGTCATAAAAATACAACACGCGGCGGTGGCGGAACAAACGCCGAAACGCGCCACGGAAGGATTTCACGTCGAACACGGTCGCATCGCGGATCAGAAATCCCGGCAGCAGGAAGCCGTTCAGGGTCAGCAGGCGCAGGCAGCGGTGCCACTTGCTCTCCTCGACGGAGCGATGCACCAGATCGTAATCGGCCATACACACCGGCCGCATCTTCTCCATCTCGTTGAGAGGCGCAAGCTCGGCCCGGACCGCCACCATGTCCATATTCTCCAGCCAGAATTCCGGTCCTTTCGCTACGTCCCGAATTGCGTTGGTAATCGCTTCGGCGCTGCCGTAATTGTAGGAGAACAGGCTAGAAACAAACCAGCCCAACATCACCCGCAGCACTTGCAGCTTGGTGGCATCCACAGTGAGCAGCAGAATGGCGAGCGTCGCGCGCAGGCCTAAATAGCGCGTTGCCGGATTTTCCTTCAGTTGAAAATCCTCACCCCAGCAGGCAATACCATTCATCGTCTCGATTTTAAAATCATTTAGGATGCTGAACAGCGCATCATCGCCACGCACAAAGAATGGGTACGGATACACCGCCATTTCTGAGATCTTGAAACTGAAAAACCACCAAGCGCCGTAAACGCTGTAAATTTCCTGCTCTTCTGCCTTCAACAAATCAAACACTTGGCGCATGTCGCGCCAATGGTTAATCGGCCGCCAATGCCCGGCACGATAGATGGCGCCCTTCTCGAACAGGCGAAACGGCTCCATCTCACGCAGCAGCGCACCGGAAACCGCCAGCTTCGGCGAGCGCGCGAAACATTGCATGACATAAGAGCGGCGGATGGATTCGATCTCACATGATGCGTCGTCATCCATGAACAGGCAATGGGTGAAGGATTTTCCGTCGATCAGATGCAACAGCCCCCGCGTGAAACCGCCAGAACCGCCAAGATTGAGATTCGGGATCACCGTCGCCCCCGCCGTTTCCACAGCCGTAAGGTTACGCGAGTTATCGACGACGATCAGTTCGATATTTCCCCTATATTCAGGTCGCTCCAGCAATTGCTCCACAATCCGGCGGATTGCTGGCACCACGAAAGCCTTGCGGTTAAAATGGGTGACAACAATGCCAAGCTTCACATCCTGCGTTGGCACGCTTTGCGTCTCAAACCTGCCACCGGTGAGTGTGCCATCCGTCTGCGCATCCAGCGCGACATAGAGTATCCCGTCTTCCACAGCCGCCCAGGGCATGTCCACCGACACACTTCTCTCGGGAGAAAATTCGACCTCACGTTCGCTCAACCAGCGATGCGAATGGCCGAGTCTGTGCAGCCCGACGCGCAGGATGAATTTTCCACTGCCCTGTGCAACAAACCGCAAGGAATCAATCGTCGTGGTCCGCTTCCA
>JAQUAC010000049.1:0-9358 GCA_028687415.1 Acidocella sp.
TACCAATAGCGGGTTTCCAGATCCACACCGCCCGGCGCCCGCAGGCGACGCTCGGTCATATTGTCCTGCACCCACACGCTGAAGGCGCCCTGCACATACCCCGCCAGCAGCCGCGCGGTATTCGGGTCCGTGGCGTTCACCGCCAATTGCGCCGTGGCGGGCCAGCGCATCGGCCGGGCCAGGCGCTGGGCGAAATCCTGCCGCAGGGTGAGGATGCCGCGCACCTGATTGGTATCCAGTGCCGTCTGCGCCGCCCGCGCGCTCGGTGCCCAATACACTGAGAGAAAAGGCGAGGCATCCAGGGCCTGTTCCACCGAGCGGGTCTGGGAGGCCCCCGCTTCCACCACCGCCGCAACCTTGATGTGCCGCGCGTCCAGCGACAGGCCGAAACCAATGATGCAGAGCAGAATAAAGGGCAGCAAAAAGGCGATGAGCAGCGCCGAGGGATCGCGCACGATCTGCAACGTCTCCTTCACCACCAGTCCGCGCAAGCGTTGCAGGCGGGGGGTCAAGCCTTGGCTCCGGTGACGAGAGCGATGAAGGCATCCTCCAGGGTTGGGTCTGGCAGCTTGTCCGAGCGCACGCGGGCGCGCAAGGCTGCGGGGGTGTCGGTCACGATCACGCTCCCGGCATCAATGATGGCGAGACGGTCGCAATACTCCGCCTCATCCATGAAATGACTGGTAACGAGCACGGTGACGCCGGTATCCGCCAACTCGCCGATGCGCGCCCAGAAGGCGCGGCGGGTGAGCGGGTCAACGCCCGAGGTCGGTTCGTCGAGGAACAATATCTTCGGCTGGTGCAGCAAAGCGGCGGCAAGGGAGAGGCGCTGTTTCATCCCCAAAGGCAGGTCGGCGGAGAGCGAATCCTCCGCCCCCGTCAGCTCAAAGCGCGACAGCGCGGTAGTGACGGCTTCCTTGCGCGCGGGCGTCGCCAGCCCATAGGCGCGGGCAAAGAAATCCAGGTTCTGGCGCACGGTCAGCTCGCCGTAGAGCGAGAATTTCTGTGCCATGTAGCCGAGCTTGGCGCGGGCGTCGGCGGCAGCGGTCAGCAGGTTCTCCCCGGCCACGCGGGCTTTGCCCTCGCTTGGGCGCAGCAACCCGCAAAGCATGCGGAAGGTGGTGGACTTCCCCGCGCCATTGGGGCCGAGCAGGCCAAATATCTCGCCGCGCGGAATGGCGAAGCTGACATCGTTCACCGCGACGAAGCTGCCGAAGCGGCGGACGAGGTGCTCCACATCAATAACCGGAGTGGTGCCGCGCGGCACCGGGGCGGGGGCCGGTGCCGGCTTGACGGCGGTTACGGGCGGCTCAGCCGCGAGCAGACGGTCGATGAACCCGTCCTCGAAACGCGGCGGCACCAGCTTTGTTTCAGAGCCGCCCAGCAGCGCCGCGTCCGGCGGCTTGGCGCCTGGGGCCAGCACCAGGCGCAGGCTGTCGCCCTGCACCAGCGCGTCCAGCACGCCGGGCAGGGTTTTCGCCAGCGCCACGGCATGGCGGCGATTCTCGGCCGGCAGGGTCACGCGGCACACCCGCCCCTCCATCGGCTTCAAGAATTCCGCCGGGGCGGCACCGAACAGCAGCTTGCCCTCATATAGCAACAATACGCTGGTGCAGCGCTCGGCCTCGTCCAGGTAAGAGGTGGCCCAGACCACGCCCATCCCATCTTCCCCCGTTCCACTCTCCTTCACCATGCGTTCCACGATGTGCCACAGCTCGCGCCGGGAGAGCGGGTCCACACCCACGGAGGGTTCGTCCAGCAGCAGCAGCTTGGGCCGGGAGAGCAGCGCGCAGGCCAGACCCAGCTTCTGCTTCATGCCGCCGGAGAGCGCGCTGGCCAGCCGCGCGGTGAAGGGGGCCAAGCCGGTGAATTCCAGCAGCATCTTGCTGCGCTCGTCCCGCGCCTTGTCCTGCAACCCATGCAGATCCGCGAAGAGGGAGAGATTCTCGGCCACTGAGAGGTCCTCGTACAAGCCAAAACGCTGAGGCATGTAGCCGATATGCGGGTGCGCCAGCGCCGCCTGCGTGGCCATGTCGTGCCCCAGCACCGTCACTTTTCCGGCGGAGGGGCGTAAGAGCCCGGCCAGATGCCGCAGCAGCGTGGTCTTGCCCGCCCCATCCGGCCCCACCACCCCGGTGATCACGCCGGGGGCGATGCTCGCGGAAATACCGTCCAGCGCGCGGGTTACGCCGGTTTTGGCGGTGAACACATGGTTCAGCCCCTCGACGGTGGCGAGCGGGGTCACGGCAGGGTTACGGTGACCGGCATGCCCTGGCGCAGCCCGGAATCGGCGTCGGTCACGCGCACGCGCAGCCGGTAGACGAGCTGCGTGCGCAGATCCGGCGTCTCCACCGTCTTCGGCGTGAATTCCGCCACCGGCGAGACGTAACCGATGCGCCCATGGTAAACCTTACTCTTCGGCGTATCCCCGGTGATCTTCACCTCCGTGCCGGGAGCGACGCGGCCGAGCATGGTCTCGGGCGCGAAGGCGCGGACCCAGATTTCGGCGGTATTGGCCATGGAGTAGACTGTGTCCGACGGCAGCACGACCGTGCCCGGCTCGATAACACGGGTCATGATGATGCCGTTAACCGGGGCGTAGAGCTTGGTGTAGTTCAGCTCTGTCTGCGCCAGCGCCACCTGTGCCTGCGCCGCGCCGTATTGCGCGCGGGCGGCGTCGATATCCTGTATGCGCGGACCGTTGATGAGTTTGGTGAGAGTGGCCTGAGAACCGTTCACGCTCGCCTGGGCGGCATCAAGTGCCATGCGGGCGTCATCCAGCACCTGCTGCGGCGTGGCGCCGCGTTTCACCAGAGAGAGCTGGCGGGTATAGGAGACCTTGGCATGCGCCAGATCGGCCTGCGCCGAGGCCAGCGCCGCACGGGCATAATCGATATCCTCGTAACGCGACCCGGCGAGCAGCAGGTCCAGCTGCGCCTTGGCGCTGTCCCGTTTCGCCTGCGCCAGGGCCAGCGCGTTGGCGTAGTTGGCATCGTCCAGCGTGGCCAGAAGGTCACCGGCATGAACCTCATCACCTTCCTGATGCGTCATGGAAGCCACCCGCCCCTCCGCGTTAAACGCGAGATCGACCTGGCGGATTTCCACATCCCCATAGAGCCGGTTCTGCGGGCCGCCGGAGAACACCAGCCAGAGAACCAGGGCGACAAGCCCGGCCAACGCCGCGGCACCCAGGCCGAGAATGAGGGGGTTGCCCTTAAGTTGCATAATGGTTCATGTCTCCTGCCCCAATTGCCTAGCGGGCGGGGCACTTGCCGACATTGATACGTATCAAGACGCTTGAACAGAGGCCGGAGGGGGTCCAGATTGCCAGCCTATGTCCCCCGCCATGGCGCCCTTCCCCCTATGACCCATATCCCGCCTGGCAATGATTGGCGTGAATGTCCGCATTGCGGGTTGTTCTCCCGCCTGCCGCCGCGCCAGCCGGGGCTGATCGCTATCTGCCCGCGCTGCGACGAAGTGCTCTGGCGCATGCGCCGCACGCATTTCAACTTCCCCTTCGCCTGTGGGCTGGCGGCGCTGCTGTTCTATTTGTTCGCACTGGTAACGCCATTCCTCGAGATCGAGATGTACGGCCGCTTCTCGCTTGCGCGCATCGAGACCGGGCCGGTGCAGTTGATAGCCCAGGGCTGGGGGCTGGTGGGCGCGCTGGTGTTCGGCGTCACGCTGCTGGTGCCGGCGGTCAAGCTCGGCATTCTGCTGATCACCCTGGGCGGCGTCCACTGGATGCCGGCGCGGCCGTTGAAACTGCTGTTCCGCTGGTACGAGCCGCTTTCCCCCTGGGCGATGATCGACGTGTACCTGCTCGGCTTCCTCGTCGCCTACACGCGCCTTACCGGCATGGCCACCGTGCATCTGGATACCGCGCTCTACGCGCTGATTGGCTTCATGCTGGCCATGGCGGCGGCGGATGGCAGCCTGGACATAGAAGCCGTGTGGCGCACGCTGGATGAGCGCGACCACCACACCAAGCCGCCAGCGCTGAAAGGCGGCGTGCTCATGGGTTGCCCGGCCTGCGGGCTGGTGAACGAGGCCGAGCCGGGCACGCCCTGCCGGCGCTGCCTCACCCCCCTTACCCACCGCAAACCCGCAAGCCTGAGCCGCGCCGGTGCCCTGGTGCTGGCCGGAGCACTGCTTTACATCCCAGCTAATCTCTACCCATTTATGGTCATTACCCAGCTCGCAGGAACGCAAGGCTATACCATCATGAGCGGCATCGTCGAACTTGCGCAAGACGGGCTCTGGCCGCTCGCTTTGCTTGTCTTCTTTGCCAGCATTACCATTCCACTGCTGAAGCTGCTGATCATGAGCTACATTCTCATCACCACGCGCGCCGGCAGCACTGTTCATCTGGAGGGCCGCACCATCGCCTTTCGCTTCATCGACTTCATCGGCCGCTGGTCGATGATCGACGTATTCATGGTCTCCATCCTGGTAGCGCTGGTGCGCTTCGGCCAGTTCGCCAATGTGCGCGCCGATCTCGGAGCCGTGTGCTTCGCCGCCGTGGTGGTGCTGACCATCTTCGCGGTGAACTCTTTCGACACCAGGCTGATGTGGGATTCGCAGGATAAGGGCGAAAGCGCGTGACCGCGCCCGCCGCCCACCAGCCGCCGCGCACCAAGCTGCGCCGCCCGCGTTTCCAGCTTGTCTGGCTCATTCCCATCACCGCCGCCGTCATCGCCGGGTATCTCGGCTACCGCACGCTCATCGAGCAGGGGCCGCTGCTGACACTGAGCCTCATCAGCGGCGACGGGCTGGAGGCCGGGCAGACACAGCTGAAGTACAAGGCCGTGGCGCTGGGCACGGTAGAGAGCATCGACCTGGCCAAGGATAACAGCCACGTCATCGTGAAAGTGCGGATGAACAATGTCGGCTCGCGCTTCCTCAACAGCCACGCACGCTACTGGGTGGTGCGCCCGCGCCTGAACCCGGCGGACATCTCCGGCATCGAGACGCTGGTCTCCGGCGCGTACATCTCCGTGGACCCCGGCAAGCCGGGCGGCGGGTATAAGGACGATTTCGTCGGGCTGGAGCAGCCGCCGGGCGTGCGCTCGGACGAGCCGGGCCGCACCTATACGCTGACCGCCGACAAGCTCGGCTCGCTCGGCTCCGGCTCGCCGATCTTCTACCGCGACGTGACCGTGGGCGAGGTGCTGAGCTACGACATTGGCAACGGCATCGGGCCGATCAAGGTCAGCATCTTCATCCGCGCGCCGTTCGACGATCTGGTGCGCCCGGACAGCCGGTTCTGGAACTCCTCCGGCGTGGCCTTGGGCACCCAGGGCGGGGTACTGCAATTGCAGCTGCAATCGGTGCAGGCGCTGCTCACGGGCGGGGTGTCGTTCAGTATGCCGTCCTCGGCCAAGGATGAGGCTCCAAGCCCAAGCAGCTCTACCTTCCAGCTCTACGCCTCGCGCCAGGAGGCGGATTCCGCCGCCTACCGCACGCAGATTCCGGTGGTGACCTACATGACCAGCGATGTGAGCGGGCTGGTGCCCGGCGCACCGGTAGATGTGCTGGGCATTCAGGTGGGCGACGTGACGGATGTGAAGCTGCAACTGGACGCGAAGACCGGCACGGTGCGGGTGCGCGTGGCCATGCAAGTGCAGCCCGAGCGCGTGCTCCAACTCTCCCCCGCCACCGCCTCGCAGGACCAGCAGGCTGTGTTCCAACACCTGGTGGACCACGGCCTGCGCGCGGAATTGGGCACGGCGAGCTATGTGACCGGGCAGAAGCTCATCGCCCTGACCATGGAGCCGAATGCCGGGCCGGCGAAGGTAACGCGCGAGGGCGATGCGCTGGTGCTGCCCTCCAAGGCCGGCGGGCTGGATACGGCCATCGCCTCGCTCTCCGATATTTCCGCCAAGCTGGACAAGGTGCCGTTCCAGCAGATCGGGGACAACCTTAACAAGCTGCTGGTGACGGCGAACGGCACGCTGGGAGGGCCGCAGATGAAGCAGACGCTGACGCAGTTGAACACGACACTGCAAACCGCAAACACCACGCTGCACGGCGTGGATCAGGGCTTCGGCGCGGATTCGAATTTCCAGAGGAGCTTGAACCAGGTGCTGAACCAGACCAACGCGGCACTGCAATCCATCACGGCGCTGTCGGATTATCTCAACCGGCATCCGCAGGCTCTGCTGCTCGGGCGGGGGCAATGAGGCGGCGCGGGCTTCTGGCCGGGGCGGCAGTGCTGGCGCTGGCGGGCTGTGCTTCACCCCCGGCGCGGTATTACCGGCTGGCGGCGGTGCCGGGGGCGGTGCACGGCGGCACCGGGGCACGGGTGGGCGTGCGCAACGTGGGGCTGCCGGGATATCTGGACCAGACCAACCTACCGAAGCCGGGCGGCGCCTATGAGCTGGACAGCTTCCCCAACGACCTCTGGGCCGGCTCCCTGGCGCCGATGCTGCAAGCGGCGATGGTGCAAGACCTCGCCCAGCGCCTGCCAGCGGATACGGTGTTGGCCGATGGTGGGGCCATCGGCGCCGCGCCTGACGTGCTGGTGGAAATCCAGATCTTCCACTTCGAACCAGATAATGCCGGGACCGTGACACTCACCGCCCAGCTCGCCACCCGCCCCGCCGCCAGCCAGGACTGGCGGATGCAGACCTTCACCGCCAGCGCGCCGGGCGGCACCACGCCGCTGGGCATCGTGGCGGTAATGAGCACACTCTGGGGTCAGGCGGCGGATGTGGTTGCCGGGCTAGTTTAGCTCGAACGCCGCGGCCTCGATATCGAAGCTGCCATCCTCGCCAATGGCGAAATGCGCCCGCACCGGCTCCGGGGCCGCGCGCTGTAACTGCAAGATCGCCCCGGCATTTTCGGGCGAGGTTCGAGTCCGCGCGGTCCAGGTGCCAAACTCCATGCACAACCGCCGCAGCGAGGCCCCCTGCACGGCGAACCCGGCGCGGGAGAGCGCGCACACCCATTCCGCCACGCTGTAATTGCGTACATGCGAGGCATCGCGCAGCAACTCCATCGCCTGCAAATGCGTATCCAGCAGCCGCGAGGCCGGGGCCACGGTATCCACGAATACCGCCAGCCCGCCGGGCTTGAGCACGCGCCGCGCCTCACGCAGCCCGGCCTCAAAATCCTGCCAATGATGCGCGCTGAAACGACATAGCACGGCATCGAAGCTCGCTGCCGCGAAGGGCAAAGCCTCCGCCGCCGCACAACGGGTTTCGATATTCGTGAGGCCGCGCTGGGCGGCGGTTTTCGCCACCTCGTCCAGCATCGCCTGCGTCACGTCGCACGCCACCACTTGCGCCACATGCGGGGCGGCGCGGTAGCTCACATGCCCGCCACCGCAGCCCAGATCCAGCGCCATTGCTATCCCCCGTCCGGCCAGCAGCGCCTCGATCTGGTCGAGATCCGCCCCACCGGCATGCACGGCACTGGCGACGTAATCGGCGGCGCGCGGGGCGTATTGCGCGGCGGTGAAATTCTGTTCCTGCATGATCGCTCTCCTTTGCCCCTACACTGCCCGGTATTTTAAACTGGTATAATGAGAAAAAATATACTGGTATAAATCTTACCATGGATAAGCCCGACCAACGCCACCAGCTCGGCGCCTTTTTGCGTGCCCGGCGCGAGGCCCTGCCCGCGCCCAAAAACACTGGCCGCCGCCGCACACCGGGGCTGCGGCGGGAGGAGGTGGCGGCAGCCGCCGGGCTCTCCACCACTTGGCTCACCTGGGCCGAGCAAGGGCGGGAGATGCGGCTCGCTGCCCCTGCCCTTGCCCGTCTGGCCTCGGCGCTGCGGCTGAGTCCGGCCGAGCGCGGCTATCTGTTCGAGCTGGCCGGCACGCGTGATCCCCTTCCCACGTCCCCGCACGCCCCCGCCGCCCCGCCGGGCGAATTGCTGGCCCTGCTGCGGACCATCCGCGCCCCCGCCTATCTGCTGGATAATCTCTATACCGCCCGAGGCTGGAACGCCCCCGCTCTGGCGCTGTTCACGCCCTGGTATGAAAGTGGCGAGCCCAACCTGCTGCGCTTTGTGTTTCTGCACGAAGCCGCCAGGCGCTTTATCCTGGACTGGGAAACCCGCGCCGCCCGTCTGGTGGCGGAATTCCGGCTCGATGCCGCGCATACCCCAGATGACACGGCGCAAGCTGCTTTCATCGCGGCGCTTCGCCGGGAGAGCCCCGATTTTGAAAGGCTCTGGACCGCGCATGGCGTTCTGGCGCGTGAAGGCGGAGGGCGCGGCTTTATTCATCCCTCGCGCGGCGCGCTGCGTTACGAGCAGAGTACATTCATCCCGGCGGCGCACCCGGAATACCGGCTGGTCACGCTGCTGGCGGCAGAAACCGCGAAGCCGCCAGACGCACCTCCTCGGCAATAAACTCGCAGGTGACACGGATGCGCGCGAGGTCGCGCATGTCCGAGGGCACCAGCATCCAGAAGCTGCGAATGAGGTTGATCTCCCCCGGCAGCAGACGGACGAGGCGGGGGTCGGTTCCGGCCAGGAAGCAGGGCAGAATGCACACCCCCGCCCCCGCCGCCGCGGCCATGTGCTGGGCGATGAGGTTGGAGCAGCGCAGCCGGGGTTCGATGCCCTTGCCGATCATCGGCACGTAATCCAGCTCCGGGGCGAAGAGCATGTCGTCGATATAGGAAATGAACGGCAGGCGCTCGATATCCTCCACCCCCCGCACCCCGGCGGCCAAACCGGGCGTGGCGTAGAGGCCGAGCGCGTAGTCGGTGAGCTTGCGCGCGTGCAGCCGCCCATGCGCCGGGCGGGAGAGCATGATGGCGATGTCCGCCTCGCGCTTGGAGATGGAAAACCCGCGCGGCGTGGCGGCGAGGTCCAGCTGCAAGCCCGGCTGCGCCGCCGCCAGCCGCCCGATGACCGGCGCCAGGAAGGAGGTGCCGAAACCGTCCGGCACGCCGATGCGCACCGTGCCGGAGACGCGGGCCCGGCTCTGCCCGACATCCGACTGGATGGCGAGGATGGTGCTCTCCATCGTCTCCGCCCGGTCCACCAGACGCTCGCCCTGATGGGTGAGGGTGTAGCCGGAGAGCTGGCGCTCGAAGAGTTTTGCCCCCAGCGCGGCCTCCAGGGCCGTGAGCCGGCGCGAGAGCGTGGAATGGTCCACCCCCAGCCGCCGCGCGGCCAAAGTGAGCTTGCCCGTGCGCGCCACCGCCAGGAAGGATTGCAGCAGATCCCAATCGAAATTTTCAGACATATGAATTTTTGCACAACAAACTTGGAAATTTTAGCCTATGACTGTGCGTAAGTTCGTGCAACCAGAACGGCGCTATCCAGGAGGAAACTCAATATGCGCGAAATCGGACATTTCATCGGCGGCAAGCATGTCGCCGGTACCAGCGGGCGCTTT
>JAQUAC010000049.1:9368-11184 GCA_028687415.1 Acidocella sp.
GGCTGCGAGCCGCGGTGGAGAACGCCAAAGCCGCGCAGGTGGGGTGGGCAGCGCAGAACCCGCAGAAGCGCGCCCGCGTGCTGATGAAATTCCTGGAGTTGGTGCATAAGGAATACGACTCCCTGGCGGCCCTGCTGGCCAGCGAGCACGGTAAGACCGTGCCGGACGCCAAGGGCGACATTCAGCGCGGGCTGGAGGTGGTGGAATTCGCTCTTGGCATTCCGCATCTGCTGAAGGGCGAGTATTCCGACAGTGCCGGCACCGGCATCGACGTGTATTCCATGCGCCAGCCGCTGGGCGTGGTGGCGGGCATCACCCCGTTCAACTTCCCGGCCATGATCCCGCTCTGGAAGGCCGCCCCGGCTTTAGCCTGCGGCAACGCCATGATCCTGAAGCCTTCTGAGCGCGATCCCTCGGTGCCCATGCGCATCGCTGAACTGTTCCTCGAGGCCGGGCTGCCGCCGGGCGTGCTGAACGTGGTGAACGGCGATAAGGAGTCCGTGGATGCGATTCTGGACGATCCGGACATCAAGGCCGTTGGCTTCGTCGGCTCCACGCCGATCGCGCAGTACATCTATTCCCGCGCCGCCGAGAACGGCAAGCGCTGCCAGTGCTTCGGCGGGGCCAAGAACCACGCCATCATCATGCCGGATGCGGACCTCGACCAGACGGTGGATGCGCTGATCGGCGCCGGATACGGCTCCGCCGGCGAGCGCTGCATGGCACTCTCGGTCGCCGTGCCGGTGGGCAAGGAGACCGCCGACCGGCTGATGGAAAAGCTGATCCCGCGCGTGGAAAACCTGAAGATCGGCCCCTCCACCGACGCCTCGGCCGATTACGGCCCGCTGGTGACACGCCAGGCGCTGGACCGCGTGACCGATTATATCGGCATCGGCGAGCAGGAAGGCGCGAAGCTGGCCGTGGATGGCCGCGGCTTCAAACTGCAGGGCTATGAGGACGGGTTCTTCATCGGCGGCACGCTGTTCGACAACGTGACCCCGGACATGCGCATCTATAAGGAAGAAATTTTCGGCCCCGTGCTCTCAGTGGTTCGCGCCGCCAGCTATGAGCAGGCCCTGGCCCTGGCCACCAACCATGAATACGGCAATGGCGTCGCCATCTTCACGCAGTCCGGCGATGCGGCGCGTGACTTTGCCAACCGCGTGCAGGTGGGCATGGTCGGCATCAATGTGCCCATTCCGGTGCCCATCGCCTACCACACGTTCGGCGGCTGGAAGCGCTCGGGCTTTGGCGATCTCAACCAGCACGGGCCAGATTCCATCCGCTTCTACACCAAGACCAAGACCGTGACCTCGCGCTGGCCTTCGACCAACAAGGATGGCGCGAGCTTCGTCATCCCCACCATGGCGTAACCGCGCCATGGATTTTCACCCGAGCGAGGAACAGGAAGCCATAAGCGAGATGGCGGTTGCGTTCGCCGCCGAAGAGCTGGCCCCGTTCGCGGTGGAATGGGACCAGACGAAACACTTCCCCGTGGAGACGCTGCGCAAGGCGGCGTCTCTGGGGCTGGGGGCCATTTACACACGCGAGGATGTGGGCGGCACCGGGCTGGGGCGGGCCGAGGCGGTAATGATCTTCGAGGCTCTGGCCTCGGGCTGCCCCTCGGTGGCTGCGTATATCTCCAACCATAACATGTGCGTGTGGATGATCGACCGCTACGGGCATGACGAACAGCGGCATAAATACATCCCCCGCCTGGCGGCGATGGAGCATCTGGCGAGCTACTGCCTCACCGAGCCGGGTGCGGGCTCCGATGCCGGGGCGCTGCGCACGCGCGCGGTGAGGGATGGCGATG
>JAQUAC010000345.1 GCA_028687415.1 Acidocella sp.
GCCATGAACAACGCGGCGTCAGCCTGATCGAGCTGATCATGTTCATCGTCATCGTTGGCGTCGCGCTCGCGGGCGTCCTGCTGGTGATGAACGCGACGACGCGCAGCAGCGCCGACCCGCTGGTCCGCAAGCAGGCGCTGGCAATCGCCGAGTCGCTGCTGGAGGAGGTGGAGCTGATGCCGTTCACATTCTGCGATCCTAATGATGCGAATGCGGAAAGCGCCAGCAGCACGGCAGATTGCACGGCGGGAATGGATCAGAATAAGGGTGGCGCGGCCTTGACTGCCCCTACACCTGCAACCGAGAACCGCTGGTCCGCATCCGATCCGTTCGACAATGTGGCCGACTATGGAGGTTTTGTCATGGATGCGGGGATTTGCGACATTACCAACGCAACGCCGACATGCACCACCCAGATTGCCGGGCTGGGGGCTTATCGGGCAGCAGTGGATGTGTCGCGGGCAGGGCTGGCGCTGGGGTTGGCCAGCGACGATCTTGCGCTGCGAATCACCGTCACCGTCACCGGCCCGGACGGGCTGCCGGTGGCCGTCGAAGGTATCCGCACGCGTTACGCACCGAGGGCATTGCCATGACGCAGCACCCTTCATCCTTCTCCCATCATCCTTCACTCCAAAGAGGCTTCACCCTGGTCGAGATGATCATGGTGATCGTCATTACCGGCATCATCGGCAGCATCGTCGCGGTGTTCCTGCGCGCGCCGATCCAGCAGTACACCGATGTGGCGCGCCGCGCCGACATGACCGACATCGCCGATACCGCGCTGCGCCGCATCACCCGCGACCTGCGGCTGGCATTGCCGAACAGCGTGCGCGTGACGGGCGCCTGCGACGGGACGGGAAGCTGCAATCTCGAATTCATCCCGACCCATGGGGGAGGGCGTTACCGTGCCGGTTCCGGCGGCGGGGCAGGCTGCCCTGCCTCTCCGGGCGGCGAGGAGTTCGACTTTGCCGTAGCCGATACCTGTTTTGGCGTGCTGGGTGCCATGCCCGTTATCGGGGCCGGCGACGAGATCGTGGTGTACAACCTCGGCATCGCGGGGGCTGATGCTTATGCCGGAAATACTGCGGCAACCCATAATCGCCGTGCCGCCAGCGCGGCAGGGAATATCGTCACGCTGACTTCGGCCAATGCGCTGCCCCTGGATTCCCCGGGCCGCCGCTTCCATGTGGTGAGCTCCCCGGTGAGTTATGTTTGCGCACCGAACCCGGCCAATCCTGCGCTCGGCACGCTCACCCGCCTCTCTGGCTACGGATGGGCTGCGCCTTCGGGTGCCGGCAACCTGCTCGCCAAAAACGTCAGCAGTTGCCGCTTTGCCTACGATGCCCATGTGGTTGCGCAGCGCTCCGGGCTGGTGACGATGAATCTGGGCATAAGCAGGGACGGCGAAACCGTCACGCTGTACAGCGCCACTCATGTGAGCAACATGCCATGAGAACAATGCGCAAGATACAACATGGCTTCAGCCTGGTTACCGCCATCTTCCTGCTGGTGGTGATCGCCGCACTTGGCGTGTTCGCGGTAACGCTTTCCACCAGCCAGCAGCAGGGCGCCGTACTGGATGTGCTCGGCGCACGCGCCTATCAGGCGGCGCGCGCCGGGATCGAGTGGGGCGCGTATCAGGCGATCAGCAACCCGGCGGCAATCAATTGTCCGGTGGGCGGCGCCGCATCCAATCCGGTGGCCATGCCAGCCGCGCCGAGCACCCTGGCGGTCTTCGCGGTGGATGTGAGCTGCCGGGGTTACGCGCCGGTATCCGAGGCGGGCGATACCGTCACCCTGTACCAGATGACTTCCACGGCGACACAGGGTGCGGTGGCGACGCCTGATTACGTCGAGCGGCAGATGCAGGCAACCATTGTGCGGCGGGAGTGAAAAACATGGCAAGAACCCTTTTCGTGATGCTGATGTTGCTGGCGGGCGCCGCCGAAGCGGCGACGGATACCTTTACCGCATCCGGCACCTGGACTGCGCCGGCGGGTGTGACCTCCGTTACGGTGGAAACATGGGGCGCGGGCGGCGGTGGTGGCGGCCAGAACATCGGGTCCGACGGCGGCGGCGGCGGCGGCGGCGGCGCCTATTCCTCTGCCGTGGTGGCCGTGGTGCCGGGGAATAATTACACGGTGACGGTGGGCGTGGGTGGGGCAGGCCAGGTCGGCGGGGTCGGCACCTGCGGCACGGCGGGTGGATCGAGCTGGTTCGGCAGCGTGGCGACCGTACTGGCGGCAGGCGGCGCGCCGGGCTGCGGCTCCACGGGAGTACCGCCTCCGGGCGGCGCGGGCGGTACAGCCATTGCCAGTATCGGAACCATCAAATTCGATGGCGGCAACGGGGGTGCAGGCAGAAACAGCACCCCCTCCGGGCAGGGTGGGCCGGGCGGCTCCTCGGCAGGCACGGCAGGGGTGGGCACCAGCGGAACCGACCCCTGGACCACCACGATCGCGGCGCCACCGCCAGCAGGGGGCGGCATTGGCGGCAATGGCGGCGGCGTAGGTGTCGACGGCAGCCCGCCGGCCAGCGGCAATGGCGGCGGCGGCGGCGGTTCAGGCGAAGGGGTCGGCAGGCTCGGCGGTGCAGGAGCCGGCGGTTTGGTGACCATCACTTACGCGGTGCCGGCCTCCGTGCTTTCGATCAACTGCGCCAGTGCCTGCACGACGAACGCGGCCAGCGTATCGTGGACGGTGACGTTCAGCGAGAGCGTGGCCGGCGTGGACAGCGGCAATTTCCAGCTCGTCAGTTCCGGCCTGGGCGGGACGCCGGCGATCACTTCG
>JAQUAC010000346.1 GCA_028687415.1 Acidocella sp.
TTAGCCTGTTCGCCTGCGGTGATTGAACAACGTCCTTGCCGTGCATCGTTCGTCCCAAATACTATGCACTCGGAGGCATAGTCAGGTGCGAGTTGTCGATGATACCCAGAACGATCTGGAACGGCTTATAGCTATTGACTTTGGAGTTTCGTCGACCGGCAATTTTCAGGCTGACTTTGTTAACTGGATTCATTTTCGAGCGAGGCGAGTGCCTCGTCTGCCCCGGCGGGTGTTTGTATCGCAGGAGGTAAAGCGGCACCAAATTCAATATCCCGCCATCGAACAGGTACGATTAGCTCTAATCTCAGGCGGTGATATTTCACGCCGCCAATAGTAGCGGCGGAGTTCGCAGCGGAGGAGGCAACACTTCTTGATGTCCAGCCACATAAAAGGTGGACAATGACGGCATTGCTGGAAATTCTTCTTCGGACAAACCCATCGGGATTGGAACGATATGAAGCACGAGGCGTAACGCCAATGCGGTTAACCGATGATCAATGTAAGAATTTGAGAAATAACGGGGCTAATTCGGTCATCGATATTGCCGGGCGGGCATTTATGCCTGGCGGAGGGATGTTGTCATCAGGCCATGCAATGCGGCTATATCTCTATAGGAATTGGTTCTTCAGGATGATCGAAAAGCTTCAGCAAGACTTTAGGGCAGATTTAGTCGAGCCACATTTGAGGCCAGCCATATACGCTCTCCTTGAAATGCCGGTTCGATTGGGCGCCTATTATGATAACTGTGGCATGGCCATAATCGACAAAAATCGGAATGGTTTGGTGCTTCATCAAATGAAGCCGTTGGAGTAGCGGGCATAGGACGGGGCAGCGCAAGCGTCTGCTTCTTGTCAACATTCACCCCAAACCAGCTATCCCGTCCTCACCCCCCTCGCAAAAACCCAATTCGCCCGCATTACCCCGTTCCCCGCACCAAAGCCCGCACCATCTCATGGCGCAGCGTCTCGAATGAGGGCTCCGCGCCAAGCTGGCCGGACATTTGCAGCGTGATCAGCCCGTGCAGCCCGGCCCAGAACAGATGTCCGAGGCTGATGGGGTCGGCGGCCAGCCCGCCTTCTTCTACCATGCGCTCCACGTAATGCGTCATGTTGCCGCGCGCGCGGCTCAGGGCGCGGGCTAAATCCGGGTAGAGTGAGACATCCGGCTGCGAGAGGGCGAAAATCAGCCGGTAGGAATCCGGGTTGTTGAAGGCGAATTCCACATAGGCATCGCCCACCGCGCGGGAGAGCGCCCAGATATCGCCTTCCCCGGCGGTGGCGGTTTCCAGCTTGCCGGAGAGCCGGTCCAGTGCCGCCGCGCGCGCGGCGGCGAGGATCGCCTCTTTGTTCCCGAAATAGCGGTACAAGGCGGTGGCGGACCAGCCGAGCGCCTTGGCGATGCTGTGCATGGAGACGCGCTCCAGCCCCAGCGCCACGGCCTGATGCTCCGCCTCGCTCACGATTTTTTCCCGCGTCCGCGCGATCTGCTCGTCGGTCAGGAGGGCTGGCATGTCAGGGGAAGCTCCGCATGGCTCTACCTATCTGCGGCCTGGGCGGCGGCGCAAGCCGCAAACGCGGGGGGAGAGTACCAACACGCGCGGGGTTGGTATAAGCCTCCTCCATGCCCAAGCAACGCGCCGACCTCATGCTCGTCAATTCCGGCCTCGTGGAGTCCCGCGCTAAGGCGCAGGCGCTCATCATGGCCGGGCTGGTTTATGCCGGCACCGCGCGGGTGCAGAAGGCGGGGGACATGTTGCCCGAGGACGCGCAGCTGAACGTGAAGGGCCAGGAGCACCCCTGGGTCTCGCGTGGCGGGGTGAAGCTGGCGCATGGGCTGGCGCATTTCGGCCTGAGCCCGCAGGGGCGCATCTGCCTGGATGTCGGCGCCTCCACCGGCGGCTTCACCGATGTGCTGCTGACCAACGGCGCCACCAAGGTTTACGCCGTGGATGTCGGCCACGGGCAGCTGGCCTGGAAGCTGCGCTCAGACCCGCGCGTGGTGGTGCTGGAAAAGACCAATGCCCGCCACCTCACGGCGGAGATCATCCCTGAGCCCATCGGCGCGCTGGTGTGCGATGCCAGCTTCATCGGGCTGCAAACCGTGCTGCCCGCCGGGCTGGCCCTGTGCGTGCCAGGCGCCTTTGCCATTGTGCTGATCAAGCCGCAATTCGAGGCCGGGCCGGAGCATGTCGGCAAGGGCGGGGTGGTGCGCGACCCGGCGGTGCATGAGGCCGTTTGCGCGCGCATTCATGACTGGTGGGCGGAGTTGCCGGGCTGGCAGGTGTTGGGCATCACCCCCAGCCCGATCAAGGGGCCGGAAGGTAATATCGAGTTCCTCCTCGGTGCCGTGCGTAGCGCCTGACATCGCTACCCAGGTGTACCAGCTTAATCCAACGCGTTGAGAAGCTTGTTGGCGTCAGCGGGCGGCACCCAGTAGGTGTTGGCGTTGGCGATGTGCAGGCGCCAATGCGCTTCCGCCCCCTCGGTATCCCGGGCTTCGATCAGGTTGATAAGCTTGTGGAATGAGTTGATGCCGCTGATCAGGCGGCGCTGCTGCTCATCCTCGGGCAGCTTATGGTCCTCGAAGAAATCGTCCTGGTGTGTCTTGGCCAGCTCCTGCAGCATGCTGACGATGAGCAGCAGCGTGTGGTTGCCGGCCAGCTCCGCCAGCGCGCGGTGGAAATCCGCGAGGGCGATCATGCACGCCACGAATTGCTTCGCCTCCACCAAGGCGCGCAGGCGCGCGGTCTCGGCCCGCAGCCGCTCGACCATCCCTTCCGGCATGGTCC
>JAQUAC010000347.1 GCA_028687415.1 Acidocella sp.
ATGCACTGCGGCTTTGCGCTGGGGCCGCGGATTAACGCCTCCGGGCGTATCGCCGAATCTGACATGGGGTTGCGCCTGCTCCTGAGCGAAGACCCTGATGCCGCCGCCGCGCTCGCCCAGACGCTGAACGATGTGAACCGCCAGCGCCAAGCGGTTGAAGCGGCGATCATGGGTGACGCCATGGCGCAGGCGCAAATTCAGGTGGAAGCCGGACACCCGGTTATTTTGCTGGCGCAGGAGGGGTGGCACCCTGGCGTCGTGGGGATTGTGGCCGGCCGCGTGAAAGAAAAATTCAACCGCCCGGCGCTGGTGGCGGGCATCACCGCCGGGCTGGCGAAAGGCTCGGGGCGCTCCGTGCCGGGGGTGGATCTGGGAGCCGCGGTTATCGCGGCGCGCCAGAGCGGGCTGCTGGCCACTGGCGGCGGACACGCCATGGCAGCGGGGTTCTCCGCCCCACAAAGCGCCCTGGCCGCGCTGCATGAGTTTTTGAACGAGCGTCTGGTCAGCGCGGCTGACCTGCCAGCCACCGAGGCGCTCACGCTCGAAGGCGTTCTGGCGGTAGGCGCCGCCGATGCCAGGCTGGCGCAAATGGTGGCCAGACTCGGGCCGTTTGGCACGGGGAATGCCGAGCCGCTCTTCGTGCTGCCGCGTGCGCGCGTGGTGAAGACTGACCGGATCGGCAAGGACGGCAACACCATCCGCGCCATGGTGGAGGGCGAGGGCGGCGGCCGGCTGAAGGCGTTGTTGTTCCGCGCCAAGGAAGGCCCGCTGGCCGACGCATTGTCTCGCGCTGGCGCCGCACCCTTGCATCTGGCCGGGTATTTGCGGGCGGAAAGCTGGCAGGGACGTGTTTCCGCAGGATTTTTTGTTACAGACGCTGCCCCGGCTTGACCCGGCCGGGCGGGCGGGCTAGGTGCAGCAGGCCTCGTCCCGTTCGTCTAGAGGCCCAGGACGCTGCCCTCTCACGGCGGTAACAGGGGTTCGAATCCCCTACGGGACGCCAAGCAATATCAACACATTATAGCGCTTATCCACAGGCCATATTCAGGTCGTACGGCATAGATACGGCATACACGGTACGGGACGGGGTAGGATTCAGACATTAAGAAGTCTTGGTTTTGAGTTTTTTCCCGCGCGGAGGGTCAATAGGCATAGGACTCATCTAGTTGTTTTCTGTTTTCTCCTGCTATATAGTCGAGTTTCGCCACTAGATGCCTCCGTTCGTTGCAATAGCATCGGTAAAGCGTCAAGTCTCAAAAATAAGAAACCGCAGAGTTCCGCCATTTTTGGGGCTTTTTCGTTACGTTGGCATCGGTAATTTACAGAATTATGCCTTAAAAACCGCAGAAAGCCGCCATTTATACCCCCATTTCATGCCGGATAGTTAATAAAAAACCCCGGCGCGATGGCCGGGGGCTGTTGTGTTGCTGGTGCTGGTGCCGGGTGTGGCCGGGGTCAGGCCCCTGGAAGCGCCTTCATGACCTCTCTGAACGCCTTTGCGGCGGTGGCTAGATCGGCAAGCGCACCCCCTCGCAGCAGCAGATCAATATCCTGGATGGAGCGGGCAAGGCGTTGCCGGGCCGCGAATAGCTCGCGCTCTAGCGCCATCCTAGCGTCGTAGGCCGCGAATGCCTCTTGCAATGATGCCATGGGTCAGGCCCCTGAACGCGCGCGCGGTGGTAATTCATCGCGGATGCGGCGTTTCTCGCGCTTCAACTCCTGCGCAATCTTCTGAAACCTGAGTTTGCGGGCGTGTTCCTCCACAACGTGCGGCCCCATCGCCACACGCTGCCGATGAGCGGCCCAGCGTTTCAGCACTCGCTCGCGCTGTTTCTCCGGGGCAGTGTCCAACTTCTGGCGCGGCTTGCCGTTGCCCCGCCCGGTGGCAGGTCCGCAACCTCGGCCCTTGCTGGTATGCCCGCACCCTGGTTTGCGGCGCGGGCGGTTAATCGCGGCGGTTGTCATGCCAAACCCCCATCGCGTTCATGCGGTCAACCTCGGCCAAGACTTCCTTCACGCTATCCGCCCGGCGCGCGCCCACGTTCAGGTAGTTTTGTTGTGCCTCGGCATCGCCCCGCCATGCCTGTTCCCTCAAGCCAGCAAGCAGTGCTTCAACCGCGTTCTTGGGGGCGCTCATCGGTTAAAGCCCGTGATCTTGTTCCGCACGGGCGGCATAAATGGCCGCCATGTTGCGGCGGCATCGCCATAGAACCGCGTCACCTGTTTACCCAACTCGGTGGTGGTCTCAGTTGTGAGTGTACCCGGCGGAATTGCGGCCCGCCGGTCCAACGCATTGCGCCGCGCCATCATCGCGCGGATTTGGTTGTCAAGAAGCCTTGCCTCGCTCATGACCGCCTCCATCCGTTAACTCGCGCCATCTCAGCCTCTCGCGCCTTCGCCTCAGCCGCCGCCTGCTTCTCGGCAAGCTCACGGGGGGTTTCCAGGGTTTTCGCGATTTCCGCCGGGGCTGGCAGGTCGGGAAGTCTGGTCCAGCTTCCGCCCCTGGTGGCTTCCGAATTGAGCCAGAGCGTGCCGGAATCGTCAATTACAAGAATGGCATCACGCGCCACGCCGTTCGTCATGGTTGTGGAGCCGATTGTCGCCAGCATCGGGCGGCGCACTGGAACGGATCCAGCATCGGCGAGCGCGGCGTTAAGCCTGTCAATTTCCTCAGATTGAACCCGCGCTAAATCGGCAAGTTCTGACTTCCACAACGATTCGCCTTTAATTTCGGCGGCGCGTTCGGAAATTTCAGTAATTCGTGATCGGGTCGCGCTGTTGGTCATCA
>JAQUAC010000050.1 GCA_028687415.1 Acidocella sp.
GGAGATCATGCAGTCCACCATGTCCAGCATCACCGAGAAGCTGAAGGATCTTTCCTCGACCGACACCCCTTCCAATCGCGCAGCCAAGCAGACGGATATGCTGAAGCAGGCTTACGAAAACGCCGTGGCAAACACGCGCGAGCTGGGCGACCTGATTCAGAAATCCAACAGCGAGGCGCTCCAGAAGCTGAACAATCGTTTCTCGGAAGCCATGAACGAGATGAAGACGCTGTTCAACAAATAACGGCCACTACCCCGCCAAATGCTGGAGGAATGCTTTTCCTGAGCGCTTGGCGGGCCATATAGTGCAGGCCATGTCCAGTCGTCTCGCCGGGTCTGCTCCCGTCACGTTTATCCCTGAAAAGCCGGAGCCTCGCGCTCTGGCCAAACCGTTGCGCGTGGTCTCGGCATACGAGCCGGGCGGCGATCAGCCCACGGCCATCAAACAACTGGTGGAGGGCATCACCGCCCGGGAGCGCGATCAGGTGCTGCTCGGCGTCACCGGCTCCGGCAAGACCTTCACCATGGCCAAGGTCATTGAACAAATTCAGCGCCCCACGCTGGTGCTGGCCCCCAACAAAACCCTGGCGGCGCAGCTCTATGCCGAGATGAAATCCTTCTTCCCCGACAACGCGGTGGAGTATTTCGTCAGCTATTACGACTACTACCAGCCGGAAGCCTATGTGCCGCGCTCGGACACGTATATCGAAAAAGATTCCGCCATCAACGAGACCATAGACCGCATGCGTCACGCCGCCACCCAGGCGTTGCTGGAGCGCGGCGATGTCATCATCGTTGCCTCGGTCTCCTGCATTTATGGTATCGGCTCGGTCGAGACTTACTCCAAAATGGTCGTGCGGCTGGAAACCGGCGGGCGCATAGAGCGCGACGCGCTGGCCAAGGCGCTGGTGGATTTGCAGTACCGCCGTAACGACGTCGCCTTCGCCCGAGGCTCCTTCCGTCTGCGCGGCGAGATCGTGGACATTTTTCCCTCCCAGTATGAGGATCGTGCCTGGCGCGTGAGCTTGTTCGGTGACGAAATCGAGAAGATTTCAGAGTTCGACCCGCTCACCGGCGAGCAGACGGCGGTGCTGGACAGCATCTCCATCTACGCTAACAGCCATTACGTCACGCCGCGCCCCACGCTGACGCAAGCTATCGGCAAAATCAAAATTGAGCTGAAAGGGCAGCTTGAGGCCTTCACCGCCGCGGGCAAACTGCTGGAGGCCGAGCGGCTGCTGCAACGCACCACGTTTGACATCGAGATGATGGAAACCACGGGGCATTGCAAAGGCATCGAGAATTATTCCCGCTACCTTTCCGGGCGCAATGCGGGTGATCCGCCTCCCACTTTATTCGAGTATCTGCCCGCCAACGCGTTGCTGGTGGTCGATGAATCCCATGTCACGGTGCCGCAGATCGGCGGCATGTATAAAGGCGACTTCGCGCGCAAATCCATCCTGGCCGATTACGGCTTCCGCCTGCCGAGCTGCATCGACAACCGGCCGCTGAAATTTGAGGAATGGGAGTCCTTCCGCCCGCAAAGCGTGTTCGTCTCCGCCACTCCCGGCCCGTGGGAGCTGGAGCGCACGCAGGGCGTGTTCGCCGAGCAGGTCATCCGCCCCACCGGACTGGTTGACCCGATCACGGAAATCCGCCCCGTGGAGCACCAGGTGGACGATCTGCTGGGCGAGTGTAAAAAGATCGTTGCCCTGGGCGGCCGCATCCTCGTCACCACGCTGACCAAGCGCATGGCCGAGGATCTCACCGAGTACCTGACTGAGCAGGGGCTGAAAGTCCGCTACCTGCATTCGGATGTGGACACGCTGGAGCGCATCGAGATCATCCGGGACCTGCGCCTGGGCGCTTATGACGTGCTGGTGGGTATCAATTTGCTGCGCGAGGGGCTGGATATTCCCGAATGCATGCTCGTCGCCATTCTGGACGCGGATAAGGAGGGCTTCCTCCGCTCCGTCACCTCGCTCATCCAGACGATCGGCCGCGCCGCCCGAAATGTAGATGGCCGCGTTATTCTCTATGCCGATACCATGACCCGGAGCCTGAAACAGGCGCTGGAGGAAACCGCCCGCCGCCGCGCCAAGCAGACCGCCTGGAATGTGGCCCATGGGATCACCCCGCAAAGCGTGCGCAAGCATATCGGCGAGGTCATCCACTCGGTGTTCGAGCAGGATTATGTCACGGTAGCGGCGGTGAAAGGCTCCCCCGCCGACGAGTTCGTCGGCAAGGATTTGACCAGTACCATTGCCACACTGGAAACCCGCATGCGCAGCGCCGCGGCGGATCTGGAGTTCGAGGAGGCTGCCCGGCTGCGCGATGAGATCAAGCGGCTGGAGGCGTTGGCCCTGGGCCTCGCCCCGCCGCCGCCGGCCCCGCGTGCGTTCAAGCCGAAAGGCCCTGTGCCGCTTGGCCCAGGCGGCGGCGGATATGATCCGGAGATGCGCAAGGGCAGGGGACGGAAAGCCCGGTAAGCGCGCGGTTTGACGCAAGGCCCGGACCCGGCATTATGGAAGCATGAAACCCGTTCTCGCCCTGCTCGCTTTGCTTACCCCCAGCCTTGCCCATGCGGACGGCATCACCGGCCAGCATGCGCTCTACAACCTCACCCTTTCCAAGTTGCGCACGCATGACATCACCGGCGCCACCGGGCAGATGCGCTTTGACGTGGTAGATGGCTGCACCGGCTGGGGCACAACCCAGCACATGACGCTGATTATCCGCAGCGTTGACGGCACGCTGAACAAATCCGTCAGCGACTACATCACCTGGGAGAGCAAGGACGGTAAGACCCTCACCTTCACTCTGCGCGAGAGCGATAATGACGGGAAACAGCAGATCGACGACGCCGGCATAGCGACGCATACCAGTGCCGATGGCAGCGGGATCATCGCCTACACCACTCCGGCCAACACCACGCTGAAGCTACCGCCGGGCACACTCTTTCCCATGGCGCACACCGAGGCTCTACTCGCCGCCGGGCGCGAAGGTAAAAAATTCATTGCGCCACTCTTATTCGATGGCACCACGCCCGACGGCGCCCAGGCCACATTTGTTGCGGTGCTCGGGCATCATAACGCGGAGAAAACGTCCTGGCCGGCGCTGGACGCCATTCCCAGCACGAATGTCGATATCGCGTTCTACGAGCGCAAGAGCAGCGACGAGACGCCGGATTTCCGCACCAGTATGCGCTATTTTGAGGATGGGGTGGCGACCGATCTGGTGCTGGATTTTGGCGATTTCGAGATGACCGGCAAGTTGGTGAAACTCTCCATCCCGGATTCGCACTGTAAATCGTAGGTAGACTGACCGGTCTGTCTACCACTCGGGTGGGTCAGCGCAGGCGCAGCTTCGCCCGGCCGTAATCGTTCCCGCCACCCACAAGCTGGGTCAGCAGGGTCAGGAAGAGTTCCCGTTCCTCCGGCGGCAGCGGTGCCACGGTGCGCATATGTGCGCGCTGCACTGGTTCCTGCATCTTTATAAGCATGGTCTTTCCACGCGCGGTCAGGGTCAGCAGCTTCTGCCGCCGGTCCAGCCGGCTGACGATGCGACGCAGGAAGCCATTGGCCTCCAGCCGGGCAACGACGCTGGCGAGGGTGGCGCGGTCCACGCCGATCTCCGTGGAGATTTTCGATTGGTCCATGCCGGGCTGCTCACCAATGACCGACATAATGCTGTATTGCACGGGCGTTACCTCGAAGCCCGAGCATTCCTCGGCAAACAAGGCAAGGTGAATCTGATGCAAGCGGCGGATCAAGAAGCCAGGGGTATGCTCAAAACTCCGCTCACCGTGATCCGGTGTGGTTTCCGTATCCATAGTTGCCGCCAGCCCCCATGCTTAAAAATTTGTACCAAAACGGTAACTGCGCTGATTGTTTTGATACCATGACCAATGTTAAAAAAACAACTAGCCGGTGTATTAAAAGATGAAAAATCAATCCAGTGTAGTATTTAGTGCAGAGATAACTCCAAGTAAGCCTGGTTGCGCATGGGTGATAATCTTTACCGGCATGCCTTGCATAAGTCCTTCGAAACGACCCTTGGCAGCGAATCGTCCGGCGAAGTCGGATTTCGGCAGCAGATGCGCGATGCGCGCGACCAGCCCGCTAGAGATGACAACTCCATTCGCCCCATGCGCCAAGGCAAGATCCCCAGCTACGGCGCCAAGCGAGTTGCAGAATTGTTCGAGGGCTGCTGCCGCTAGCCTGTCCTCCCCGGCGATGGCCGCCGCCCATAGGTCGGCATCTTCGGAGATGCGTACCGTCCTGGCCTCCATGCCGCACAGGGACGTGTAGATATTCATCAACCCTGGGCCGGAGACGATACGTTCTGCTGAAACACGCCCGAACCGCGCGCGCAGCGTGGCGAGCAGGGCATCCTCCCGTGCGTCCAGGGGGGCGAAATGCACGTGCCCGCCCTCACTGGCTATGACATGCGCCTGCCCCCCACGGCGCAGCACATGCGCCACGCCAAGCCCTGTGCCGGGGCCGAGGACTGTGATGACCCCATCCTCCGGCAGCGCCACCTCCGGCCCGGCGAGATGCGCGTAATCTTCCGGCCCAAGCTGGGAGAGGGCGTGGCCGATGGCGGCGAAATCGTTGATCAGGACCAATACGTCCAACCCCAACTCGGCCTTCAGCACCGCCGGGCGGATGATCCAGGGGTTGTTCGTCAGGTGCAACACCTCGCCCTCCACGGGGCAGGCAAGGGCAAATGCCGCCATGCGGGGCAGGGGGCGGGGCTGCGTGGCGGCAAAAGCCGCCCAGGCGGCGGCGAGGCTCGCATGCTCGTGGGTGCGCAAGACCACAGGCGGGCCGAGGCGATTCACTCGCCCGCCAGTGACCTCCGCTATGCAAAACCGCGCATGCGTGCCGCCAATATCGCCAGCTACAATCTCCGTCATACGGAGAAGTATTTGGCCTTTCTGTTCAGCACGACAATGGCGCTGGTCGATTGTTCCGGGTGCAGCTGCGATTCATCCGAGAGCGAGACGCCAATGCGCTCCGCCCCCAGCAGTTTCAGCAGCTGCGCCTGATCCTCCAGCTTCGGGCAGGCCGGGTAGCCGAAGGAGTAGCGCGAGCCGCGATAGGATTGTTGCAGCATCTTCTCCATGTCGCGGTCGTCCTCGGCGGCGAAGCCCAGCTCGGCGCGGATGCGCTTATGCGTGTACTCTGCCAGGGCTTCGGCCATCTCCACCGAGATGCCGTGCAGATAGAGGTAATCCTGGTAGCGGTTGGCCTCGAACCAGTCGCGTGCGACCTCCGAGGCACGCTGGCCCATCGTCACCACTTGCAGGCCGATGACGCCACGTTGGGTGTCATCCACATCTGGGAAGAAATCTGCGATGCACTCGCCATCCGCCTTGGGCTGGCGGGGCAGGGCGAAGCGAGCGGCCTCGGTGGTGCCGTCTTCCTCGAACAGGATGAGATCGTTGCCTTGGCCGGCGGCCTTCCAATACCCGTAAATCGCCTGTGGCTTGAGGATGTTGTCCGCCTCGCAGAGGTCGAGCATGCGCTTCATCACCGGCCGCAGCTCCTGCCGCGCCCAGGCGAGGAACTCCTCCAGGGTCTTGCCCTGCTTGCGGAAACCCCATTGGAACTGGAACAGCGAGCGTTCGTTGATGAACGGCACCACCGCTTTCGGCGCGGCCTCGATCACCCGGCTGCCCCAGAAGGGCGGGGTGGGGATGGTCTCATCCGCGTTCAGCTTGCGGCGGCGCTTCTGCACCTCGGCCACGTCCACCGGGGCGAAGGCTTTTGTATCCGCCTGACCTAGTGTGCGCTTGGTGTTGCGTGCCTTGCCCTGGCGCTTGGACTGGATGGCGGCGAGGTAGGCGTCGAACCCGTTGGTGGCCACCTTGTCCATCAAGTGCAAGCCGTCGAACGCATCCCGCGCATAGGCCACGCGCCCGCTGGCATAGGCCCCGACGCATTCGTCCTCGACATAGTTGCGGGTGAGCGCGGCGCCGCCCAGCACCACCGGAATATCCAGCCCCTGGCGGGACATTTCTTCCAGATTTTCGCGCATGATAACGGTGGATTTCACCAGCAGGCCGGACATGCCGATGGCATGCGCCTTATGCTCCTTGGCGGCAGCCAGCATGTCCGCCAGCGGCACCTTGATACCCAGGTTGATGACCTTGTAGCCGTTATTGGTGAGGATGATGTCGACGAGATTCTTGCCAATATCGTGCACGTCGCCCTTCACGGTGGCGAGCACCATGATGCCGCGCTCCTCACCGGCCACGCGCTCCATCAGCGGCTCCAGATGCGCCACGGCGGCCTTCATCGTCTCCGCCGATTGCAGCACGAAGGGTAGTTGCATCTTGCCGGAGCCAAACAGCTCGCCCACCACCTTCATGCCGTCCAGCAGGATGTTGTTGATGATGTCCAGCGGGCGGTGGATTTTCAGCGCATCGTCCAGCTCGTCGCCCAGCCCCTTGCGGTCGCCAGCCACGATGCGGTCTTTCAGCCGCTCCTCCACCGTCTCGGCGCGCTTCTTTTTGGTCGCATCCGCGGCCTTGCGGTCGGCGAAGATTTCCAGAAGCTTTTGCAGCGGGTCGTAGCCCTCTTCGCGGCGGTCGAAGATCAGATCCTCGCACACTTTCACTTCCGCCGGGTCAATGAGGTGCAGCGGGCGGATCTTCGAGACATGCACAATGGCGCCGGTCATGCCCGCCTTCACCGCGTGGTCCAGGAACACCGAGTTCAGCACCGCCCGCGCGGCGGGGTTGAGGCCGAAGGAGATGTTGGAGAGGCCGAGGATGATCTGGATATCCGGGAACTCATCCCGGATCATCTTGATCCCTTCCAGCGTCCACTGGCCAAGCTTGCGGTCGTCCTCATTGCCGGTGGCGATGGTGAAGGTCAGCGGATCGATCAGCAGGTCTGATTGCGGCAGGCCGTATTGGTTGCAGGCAAACTCCACCAGCCGCCGGGCGATGCGCAGCTTGTCGGCCGGCTCCTTTGCCATGCCGACTTCGTCAATGGTCAGGGCGATGACCGCGGCACCGAATTTCTTCGCCAGGATCAGGCGCTCCGTGGCGTGGCCCTCACCATCCTCGAAATTGATGGAGTTGATGATCGGCTTGCCGCCATGCAGCTTCAACGCCGATTCGATGACTGGCGTTTCGGTGGAATCGATTACCAGCGGCGCGTTCACCGAGGAGGTGAAGCGGGTGATGACCTCGTTCATCTCCACGGTCTCGTTACGGCCGACGAAGGCGGTGCAGATGTCCAGCGCGTTGGAGGCTTCCGCCACCTGCTCGCGGCCCATGGCCACGCAGCCATCCCAATCGCCGGCCTCTTGCAACTCGCGCCATTTCTTCGAGCCGTTGGCATTGCAGCGCTCGCCGATGGAGAAATAGCTGTTCTCCTGGCGCAGCGGCACCGCGCCGTACAGGCTGGCAACCGATGGCACCCAGTGGAACTTGCGCGCCACCGGGGCGGGGCGGGGGGTGCCGAGTTTCTTCAGCATCGCGTCCAGCGCCTGGATGTGCGGGATGGAGGTGCCGCAGCAGCCGCCGATGAGGTTCACCCCATCCTCGACCACGAAGCGCTCCACCCAGCTCGCCATCTCGGGGCCGGCGAGCGGGTAATGGGTTTTGCCGTCCACCAGCTCCGGCAGACCGGCATTGGGCTGAACCGAGATTTTTCCGGGCCAGTTCTGGCTGAGCCATCGCACATGTTCGGCCATTTCCTGCGGGCCGGTGGCGCAGTTCAGACCCATTAGCGGCACGTCCAGCGCGTTGATCACGGCGGCGGCGGCGGCGATGTCCGGCCCTACCAGCAATGTGCCGGTGGTCTCCACCGTCACCTGAACGAAGATGGGAACGTCGCTATTTGCCAGGGCGCGGGCGCGTTTGGCGCCGTTCACGGCGGCCTTGATTTGCAGCGTATCCTGGCAGGTCTCGATGAGGATGGCGTCTACGCCGCCGGCGATCAGCCCCTGGGACTGGATGAACAACCCGTCTTCCAGCGGGTCATAGGCGATGTTGCCCAGGCTCGGCAGCTTGGTGCCAGGCCCGATGCTGCCCACCACATAGCGGGTGCGGCCATCGGCGAAGCTCTCCGCCGCCTCGCGTGCCAGCTCACCGGCGATTTTGTTGATTTCAAAGGCGCGGTCCTGCAGGTCGAACTCACCCAGCGTGACCGGCGAGCCGCCGAAGCTGTTGGTCTGAACCATGTCGGACCCGGCCTCGTAATAGCCGCGATGGATTTCGCGAACGAGGTCCGGCCGGGACAGGTTGAGCACTTCCGTGCAATTTTCTTTGTCCCAGAAGTCTTTTTCTGTATCCAGGGTAAGCGCCTGCACGCGTGAACCCATGCCGCCGTCGCAGAGCAGAACGTTATTGGAGAGAGCGTCGAGAAGATGTGGTTTGGCCATCCCTGTCAGATACACTGCGCCGTTCCCATGTCCAGATAATGAATCGAGATACCCGTATACCCGTGATGCTTGGGCAACAGCCCGGGGCCGATGATGCCGCGCTGGTGGAGGAGGGATTCGGCCTGCCCGCGTGTGGCTATGCCGTAAGTTTCAGTGCCGGGGGGCTGGGCCATGCCCTGAACTGCGCCTGCTGCACGCGGCAAAGCCCGGCAGCGGACGCGCTGAGCCGCGCCTTCCGCGCCCGCGCCACTGGGGCCGCGCCGTATTTTTCTCGAATCGCCGTGCTCGCTTCCCCGGAGGGCGAGGCGCAAATCCGTCAGGCATTGGCGACGGATGTGATTGCCAATGCCCGCTACCGGTTGGTGGAGGCGGATTAAGCCGCGCGCAGCGGGTGAAAGAGCTGGTCGTAGCGGTCGGGGAAGGTACGGAAGCCAGCATGCGCATAAAAGGCGCGGGCGGACTCGGCCGGGGCCTCGGCGATGACGGCAAGGGCATCGCTATTGGCGGCGCGCAGCCGGGCCATGGCATCCTGCAATAAGGCGCGCCCATGGCCCTTGCCGCGATGGCGCTTGTCCACGGCCAGGCGGGTGAGATAGGCGGCGGAGATGGCCGGGTAGCGCGAGACTTTGCGCGTGGCGCCGCCGAGCAGGTCCGGCAACAGCACGGTGGCGGTAGAAAGTGTGTAGAAGCCGCCGATTTTCTCCTCCGGCAGCACCAACACGAACACGGCGGCCAGCTTCTTGGCTGTGTCCCGCCCCGCCTGGCCCCGGAAATATTTGTCCAGCGCCGGTACGCCAGCGCGGAATCCGGCGCGTTCATGCGCTGGGGCGAGGGGTTCAATCCTCACGCGGCGCCACCGGCTTGCGCAGCGAGACCAAGGCCTCGACGAAGGCGCGGCCATCCTGGACCGAGAGAGTGAGGCGCTGATGCTCGTCGATGGCGCGGGAAGCGGCCTCCTGGACCGAGGCCAGCACGAAATCCGTGACCGAACGGCCTTGCAGCGCCGCGGCATGCTCAATGAGCGCCTTCTGCGCTGTGGTTATGCGTGCCTCCAGGCGCTCGGCCCGTGTGCGCGTGGATGCCGGTTTTGTCGCGGAATCCGTCATAGTTACCTCCAGTTGTAGGTAATCTAAGGCTGCAACCTTAAGGTGGCAATGTTGTTAAGGTAATGGCGCCTAAGGAATTGCCGTATGGCCACGATCAATCAGCATCTGGAACCAAGTCTTCGGCCGCTTTGCGGGCTGAGGGGCTGGCTCTGTTTTGGCGGCGAGCGCCATGGCCAGCTTTGTTATCCGGTATGCCGCCTCCGGATTGCGCTTGAAACACGCCCGGATAATAGCCTCCGCCTCGAGATCAATAGGCGCCTGCTCACCACCCGTCGCACGGTCGATGAAGGAAAGAATGGCCATGTGTTCTTCGTATGTCACGGGCTCTTTAAGCGGCAAAACACCGCCTCCGCGCAATCAGAATTCCTCTGTATAAACACGAATTCATTCAGGGTATCGGCGGCGAACAGATTGATAAATAAAGAGTAAATTTCCGTCGCGGTAAAAGTCACCAACTTGTGACATGCCGATGGCCCCCAGTACCGCGCGTGAGGCGAAGTTCTCCTCCCGCGCTACAGCTACAACGTGTTCCAGCCCGGCGACCTCATGCGCGTAGTTCAGCGCGGCGCTGGTAGCCTCGCTCGCCAGCCCGGCGCCACGCGCCTCGGGCATGAACGCGAAGCGCAGCGCCACGCCCCGCCCATCCGGCCGGTGCATAAGCGCTGTCATGCCAAGAAACTTGCCCCGGTGTCCCCGCACGCTCCACATGCCGTAGCCAAAGCGGCCCCAGTCCTGAATGTCGTGGGCCAGTTCCTCGGCAACCTGAAGCGGCCCGCGCACGCCGCCCAGCATGAAGGCGAAGGCGCGCGGGTCTCCTTTCAGGCGGATCAGGTCGGGCAGATCCCAATACCCGACCGGTGTCATCCGCAGCCGTGCCGTGGTTATCACCCAGGCCGATGACACGCCCATCCCCGGCCTCCTCTGATGTGGGGGATTACCGGGTCAGCGGACGGTATTTGATGCGGTGCGGCTCGGTCGCATCCTGGCCCAGGCGGCGGCGCTTATCTTCCTCATAAGCCTGGAAGTTGCCCTCGAACCATTCAACATGGCTGTTGCCCTCGAAGGCCAGGATATGCGTCGCCAGACGGTCCAGGAACCAGCGGTCATGCGAGATGATCACGGCGCAGCCGGGGAACTCCATCAGCGCCTCTTCCAGCGCCCGCAGCGTGTCCACGTCGAGGTCGTTGGTCGGTTCGTCGAGCAGGATGACGTTGGCTTCGGTCTTCAGCATCTTGGCCAGATGCACGCGGTTGCGCTCACCGCCGGAGAGGATGCCGACCTTCTTCTGCTGGTCTGAGCCCTTGAAGTTGAAGGCGCCGACATAAGCGCGTGAGGCCACGGTGCGCTTGCCAAGATGGATGACATCCGTGCCGCCGGAGATTTCTTCCCAGACATTCTTGTCCGGGTCCAGCGAGTCGCGCGACTGGTCGACATAGCCGAGCTTCACGGTCTCGCCGATTTTCAGCGTGCCTGAATCGGGCTTGTCGAGGCCGGTGATCATCTTGAACAGCGTGGTTTTGCCGGCGCCGTTGGGGCCGATGACGCCGACGATGCCGCCCGGCGGAAGCTTGAAGTTCAGCCCGTCGATCAGTTCACGGTCGGCGAAG
>JAQUAC010000348.1 GCA_028687415.1 Acidocella sp.
CTTCGCGGGAGGCTATATCTCCTACCCGGACATGCACAAGCTGACTTGGCCCATCGAGCATCTGCCTGAAGGTCTGGATTACGCGCAGCGCAAATTGCATGAATCTTTCCTTACCGTGTTCAGCTAACTTCTGAACAGAATTACTGACGGATAAAACCACGTGATCCACATCCTGAATTTCATCAACGGCACCTTTGTTGAAGGCGCTGAAGGCAAGACTTTTAAAAAACGCTCGCCATCGACCAATGCGGTCATCGCCACGGTGGCCGAGGCGGCAAAGCTGGATGTGGACGCGGCGGTGTCGTCCGCCAAGGCAGCCATGAAAGGCAAATGGGGTAGGCTTACCCTGGCCGACCGGGTGGACCTGCTCAATGCCGTCGCCACCGAGATGGAGCGCCGCGCGGATGATTTCATTGCCGCCGAGATCGCCGATACCGGCATGCCGGTGGGTGTCGCCAGGCATATGTGCGCGCGCGGTGCCGCCAATTTCCGCGTCTTTGCCGATGTGGTGAAGAACGTGCCGACCGAATTCTTCGAGATGTCCACGCCCGATGGCCGGGGCGCGCTGAACTACGCTATCCGCCGGCCGGTGGGGGTGGTGGGGGTCGTCTGCCCCTGGAATGCGCCGTTGTTGCTGATGACCTGGAAGGTGGGGCCCGCTCTCGCCTGCGGCAATGCGGTGGTGGTGAAACCATCCGAAGAAACACCGCAAACGGCCGCCCTGCTGGGTGAGGTAATGAACGCCGTGGGTGTGCCTGCGGGCGTGTATAACGTGGTACATGGATTTGGCCCCGGCTCCACGGGCGAGTTCCTTACCACCCATCCGGGCGTATCCGCCGTCACCTTCACTGGCGAGACCCGCACGGGAGCTGCAATCATGAAGGCCGCCGCGGATGGCGCACGCCCCGTCTCGCTCGAAATGGGCGGCAAGAACCCTGGCATCATCTTTGCCGATGCCGATCTCGACACCGCCATCGAAGGTACATTGCGCTCCTGTTTCATGAACACCGGGCAGGTCTGCCTCGGCACGGAGCGGTTGTTCGTCGAGCGCCCGCTCTTCGACACCTTTGTGGTCGCGCTGAAGAAAGCCGCCGAGGGCATGCGCGTCGGCCCGCCGCATGAGCCGGGTGTGGCCATGGGGCCGCTGATCTCGCAGGAGCATCGGCAGAAGGTGCTCTCCTATTACGCCAAGGCCGTGGCGGAAGGGGCGACCGTGGTGACCGGCGGCGGCGTGCCGGAGATGCCGGGCGAGTATGCCGATGGCGCCTGGGTTCAACCGACCATCTGGACCGGCCTGCCCGATGACGCCGCTATCTGCCGCGAGGAAATCTTCGGCCCGTGCTGCCATGTCGCACCGTTCGATAGCGAGGACGAGGTGATCGAGCGCGCAAACTCCACCAATTACGGCCTCTCCGCCGCAGTGTGGACACGCGATCTCGCCCGCGCCCATCGCGTCGCCGCCGCCGTGGAGGCAGGTGTGGTCTGGGTGAATGCCTGGTTCCTGCGCGACCTGCGGACGGCTTTTGGCGGCGCCAAGCAGTCGGGCATTGGCCGCGAGGGCGGCGTGCACTCCCTGGAATTCTACACGGAGCTGAAGAATGTCTGCATTAAGCTCTAAATCCCGCGAGGCCCTGCTTGCCACCCTGGGCGATGAACTGCACGCCGCGCTGGTGGCGCGCACGCCTGTGGCTCCGCTCACCTCGCGCGGGCATGACCTGAGCATTGAGGACGCCTACCGCATTCAGGAGCGGATGCTGCGCCATCGCCTCGTGGCGGGGGCAAGCATCGTCGGCAAGAAGGTCGGCGCTACTTCCCGCGCCGTGCAGGCGCTGCTGGGCGTCAATCAGCCGGATTTCGGGCTGCTGCTCTCGGACATGATCTATAACGAGGGTGAGGTGATCCCGATGTCCCGGCTCATCCAGCCCAAGGCGGAAGGGGAGATTGCTTTTATCATGAAGCGCGATCTTACCGGGCCTGGCGTGACGGTGGCTGATGTCATCGCCGCCACTGAGGCCGTGATGCCCTGCTTTGAGATCGTCGATTCCCGCATCCAGGATTGGAAGATCAAAATCCAGGACACGGTGGCAGACAACGCCTCCTGCGGCGTGTTCGTACTCGGTGGCACGGCGCTGGACCCGCGCAAGCTGGACCTCGCATTGTGCGGCATGGTGCTGGAGAAGAATGGTGAGGTTGTGGCCACCGGCGCGGGAGCGGCGGCATTGGGGCATCCGGCCAATGCTGTAGCCTGGCTTGCCAATACGCTGGGGCCACTCGGTATCTCGCTCAAGGCTGGCGAGGTCGTGCTCTCCGGCTCGCTCGCTACGCTCATCCCCATCGCCGCGGGCGATCATCTCAGCATGACCATTGGCGGGCTGGGTAGCTGCTCCGTCCGCTTTGCCTAAAGGATAGGCTATGACCCTGAGCACCGAACAAACTGCCGAGTTGGCCGAATATCTGGAAAACGCCGAGTTGAACGCTAGGGCTGTGCCGCAAATCTCGTTGCGCTATCCGGGCATCACCGAGGCTGACGGCTATGCCATCCAGCATGAAATCCGCCGCCGTAAGATTGCGCGCGGTACCCAAATTGTTGGCATGAAGGCCGGACTCACCTCGCGCGCCAAAATGCGCCAAGTGGGCGTGGAGAACCCGTCCTATGGGTTTCTGGCCGATTATTTCGCCGTGCCCGATGGCGGGGAAATCGTGCGTGCCCAGCTCATCCATCCGCGCGTCGAGCCGGAAATTGCATACATGTTGAAGAAG
>JAQUAC010000349.1 GCA_028687415.1 Acidocella sp.
CCCCACGCCCTCGGGTGAAGGCAAAACCACCACCACCATCGGCCTGGGCGATGCGCTGCGCCGGCGCGGCGCGAAGGTGGCCATTTGCCTGCGCGAGCCGAGCCTGGGGCCGTGTTTGGGCGCCAAGGGCGGGGCCACCGGCGGCGGCCATGCGCAGATCGCGCCGATGGAAGAGATCAACCTGCATTTCACCGGCGACCAGCACGCCATTACCGCCGCCCATAACGTGCTGTCGGCGATGATCGATAACCATTTATATTGGGGCAACGCCTTGCGGCTGGATGCGCGGCGGATCACCTGGCGCCGGGTGATGGATCTGAACGACCGTGCCCTGCGGGACATCGTGGTCAGCCTGGGCGGCCCCGGCAACGGCGCCCCACGCCAGACCGGGTTCGACATCACCGCCGCGAGCGAGGTGATGGCAATCTTTTGTCTCTCCCGGTCGCTGGTGGAGCTGGAGCAGCGGCTGGGCGATATCGTGATCGGGCGGGACATGGACAAGCGCCCGGTGCGCGCGGCGGAGCTGAAGGCCGCCGGCGCCATGACTGCGCTGCTGAAGGACGCGCTGGCCCCCAATCTGGTGCAGACACTGGAGGGCACGCCGGTGCTGGTGCATGGTGGCCCGTTCGCCAACATCGCGCATGGCTGCAACTCGGTCATTGCCACGGAAACCGCGCTGGGTCTGGCGGATATCGTCGTCACCGAGGCCGGGTTCGGCGCCGATCTCGGCGCCGAGAAGTTTCTGGACATTAAATGCCGCAAGGCCGGGCTTACCCCCGCTGCCTGCGTGGTGGTGGCCACGGTGCGGGCGCTCAAGCTGCATGGCGGCGTGGCGCTCTCGGCGCTGGGCCAGGAGGATGTAGCGGCGGTGCGCGCCGGCTGCGCCAATCTCGTGCGGCATGTGGAAAACATGCAGAGCTTCGGCCTGCCCGTTGTGGTGGCGCTGAACCGCTTCGCCACAGACACGGCGGCGGAGCTGGATGCCGTGGCTGGGGAATGCGCCCGGCTCGGCGTGCGCGTCATTGCCTGCAACCATTGGGCAGAGGGCGGCGCCGGGGCGCTGGAGTTAGCCGATGAGGTAGCGGCGCTGGTGCGGGAACCGGCAGAGTTCAGGTTCCTCTACCCGGATGACATGCCCCTGGAGGAGAAAATCCGCGCCATCGCCACGCGTATTTACCGCGCGGCGGATGTGCAGTTCGAGCCGCTCGCCTTACGCCAGCTGCGCGGGTTCGCGGAAGCCGGGTTCGGCGCTTTGCCGGTCTGCATGGCCAAGACGCAGTACAGCTTCTCGGCTGACCCGGCGGCCAAGGGCGCGCCGGAGGGCTTCTCCCTGAAAATCCGCGAGGTCCGGCTCTCCGCCGGGGCCGGGTTCGTGGTGGCGCTGTGCGGTGAGATACTCACCATGCCGGGTCTGCCGCGCCACGCGGCGGCGGAGGCGTTCTTCCTTGACGATGAAGGGCGGATCGGCGGCCTGTCCTGAATTTGAAGATGAACAATTTTTTATAACAGTACCGATTTCGAAAGCGGTTGTTCATACACGCTGGCTAGGAGTGTCCGCAGCACAACCGTTGCGGACACCAAATTTTGCCAACCGAATACGATCGCACCCTGCTGCCGCTGATCGATCAGGCTCTGGCCTCACCAGGCTGGCTGCCGCCGGTTCCGCGTGCCCTGCGCCGGGATTATGCGGCGGAGCGCCTGTTGCAATGCCGGCAGTTCAATCGCCGTCTGCTTGTCGCCTTCACCCTGCTGTTCGACCTTTACTGGCTCAACCAGATATGGACCGCGCCGGAAGTCGTCTCCCTTTCCGGCCTGCTGCGCTTTGGGTTGATGACACCCGCCGTGCTGCTGTTCACCGCCCTCGACCGCAACGACAGGCTGGGTCGTTATTACGCGCCAATCCTGCTGGTTCTCACCGTCGCGCCCAGCGTTATCACGGCGGTGCTCTGCGTGCGCGCTGCTTCGCATCTGGCGCTGCTGGATATCCGCGCCACACCGCTGATCCTGCTCGGTACCAGCACCGCCGTGCGCATGCCGCCGCGCGAGTTCTTCCTCAACACAATCATCACTCCGGCGGTGTTCATCGCCTCGCTGCTGTTTTGCCGGGTGCTGCCGCAGACAGACCTCGTCTCCCTTAGCCTCATCGAGATATCCATCGCCGCTGCCGCCGCCGGCTTCAACATGCAGCTGGAATGGCGCGACCGCCGTATGTTTCTGCTGAACGTGGCCGAGCAGATCATGCGCGGGTGCCTGGCCGCCGCCAATCAGGGGCTGGTGCGTGAAACGCTGACCGACCCGCTCACCGGCATCGCCAACCGCCGCTGTTTCGACGACACGCTCGCTCATGTTTGGCACCGCGGGGCGGCGGCGCGTACCCCGGTTGGGCTGATCATGGCCGATATCGACTATTTCAAGGCCTATAACGATCTCTACGGCCATCTGGGGGGTGATGATTGCCTGCGCCGTGTGGCGGCGTGCATGGCGGGGTTAATTCGTGAGGAGGATATGCTGGCGCGCTATGGCGGCGAGGAATTCGCCATCATTTTGCCGGATGCCTCGGTGGACATTGTTATGGCCGTGGCGGAGCGGGTGCGCGCCGGGGTGGAGGCGTTGCGTCTGGAACATGCGGGGCTAAACCCGCCCGGTATCGTCACGCTCAGCCTCGGGCTCGCCAGTCTGCAGCCCGGCGGGGGCATCAGCGTGCGGGACCTTGTGGCCATGGCCGATACCGATTTGTACGGCGCCAAGCGTGGCGGC
>JAQUAC010000350.1 GCA_028687415.1 Acidocella sp.
CTCCCGCCGCCGCCCGCCCCAAAACCCTCTCCATCTCCGACATCGCCACGCTCATCACCGACCCGTATGCGATCTATGCCCGGAAAATCCTGAACATCCGGGAACTGGACCCGCTCGACGAGGAGAGCGACCAGAGCCTCTTCGGCGAGATCGTCCATGCCGGTCTGGCGGCGTTCTTCACCGACAAGAATGCTTGCGCCAAACCCGGCGCGGCGGCGGTCCTCACCCACGCCCTGCATGTGGCGATGCGCGAGAAGCGCCCCCGCCCGGCGCTGGAACATTGGTGGGCTGCGCGTCTGGCGCGCATCGCGGATTGGATCGTCGAGACCGAGCAGGCCCGCCGCGCCGAGAACGGCATCCCGCTGGAGCTGGTGCATGAAAAGGCCGGGGAGATGTACCTGCCAGGCGGCTACACGCTGAAAGGCCGCGCCGACCGCATCGAGCTTGGAGCCAGCGGCGTCAGCATCATCGACTACAAAACCGGCACCCCACCCTCCGGTGAAAAGGTGAAAGCCGGCACCGCGCCGCAACTGCCGCTGGAGGCCGTGATGGCCGAGGCCGGCGCGTTCGGCCCTGAATTCCAAACCAGCGTCACCGAGCTTGCCTATCTGCGTCTCTCCGGTCGGGCCGAGGCCGGGGACGAGCGCACCCTCTTCGCCAAAAAGCCCGACATCTTGCGGGAAGTTATCGACAGCGCTGCCGCCGCGCTGCCCGCCCTCTTCGAGACATTCGCCGACCCCGCCACCCCCTATCTCGCCGCCCCGCACCCCGCCCGGCGCAACGATTACGACTCCTATGCCGGCATCTCCCGCCGCGCGGAATGGGCCGGAGAGGACGAACCCAATGACGGCGATTGACATTGCCAACGCGGAACAGCGCGCCGCGTCCAACCCCCGCATCTCCGCCTTCGTCGCCGCCTCGGCCGGCAGCGGCAAGACCAAGCTGCTCACCGACCGCCTGCTGCGCCTGATGCTCGGCGGCACCGCGCCCGACAAAATCCTCTGCCTCACCTACACCAAGGCGGCAGCGGCGGAGATGCGCATCCGCCTGAACAAGCGCCTGGGCGAATGGGTGGTGCTGGACGAACCTGCTTTGCGCGCCGCCCTGCGCAGCCTCGACGTCCCCGCGAACGAAAAAACCCTTGCCTTAGCCATGAAACTTTTCGCCGACGTACTGGACCTTCCCGGCGGCATGCGCATCGAGACCATCCACGCCTTCTGCCAGTCTTTGCTGCGCCGCTTCCCACTGGAGGCAAAGCTCTCCCCGCATTTCGAGGTGGCGGATGACGACAGCGCGGCCCTACGCTTACGCGAGGCCCGCGAGACCGCCCTGGCCAACCCCGCAGCGCGCGACGCCGTGTACACGCTGGCGGCGGAGACCGATGAAAAGAGTTTCGCTGACATCACCAGCGAATTCTGCAATGTGGCGGCTTCACTCTTGAACGATTACACGCCCAGCGCCATCATCGCGATGCAACGCGCCGCCATCGGCGCCGGAGAGGAAACCGCCGAGGAAATTCTGGCGGCGGCAGTGGCTCTGCCACGCGAGGCGGCATTGCGCGAAGCGCTGCTGGCCATCGCGCAGGACGGCAATGCCAGCGGCCAGAAATTCGCCTATCCGCTGCTCGACTGGCTGGCGAAACCCGCTGAAGCACGCGCGAAACTTTGGGACAACTGGGCCGACGGCCATTGCACCGTCAAGAGTGAGCCGCGCAGCCTGCGCGGCTTCTGCGGCAAGAAGCTCGCCGCCTCGGAAGATGCGATAAAACTCGAAATTGCCAAGGAAGCCGAGCGCATCCTCGCCGTGCAGGAAAAACTGAAAGCCGCCCGCCTCGCCGCTCTCAACGCGGCGGCCATCACGCTCCTCTCCCCCATCGCGGCACAGGAACGCGGCAACAAAACGCTCGCCGCCCAGCTCAGCTACGGCGACCTTATCAACCGCACCGGACAACTTCTCATCGACCCAGGTGCCGCCTGGGTACTTTACAAGCTCGATGGCGGCCTCGAACATCTGCTGCTCGACGAGGTGCAGGACACCGCCCCCGCGCAATGGGAAATCGCCAACGCGCTCGCCGGTGAGTTCTTCGCTGGCCAAGGCGCGCGCGAGGCAAGCCGCAGTATCTTCGCCGTGGGCGACGCCAAGCAGTCGATCTTCTCCTTCCAGGGTGCCGACTTAAAAAGTTTCGAGACCAACCGCGAAAAATTCAAAACCCTGGCGCGCGGCGCCGGACAGGACTGGCTGGACGGCAAACTCTCAATCTCCTTCCGCTCCACCGCCCCGGTGCTGGAACTCACCGACGCCGTATTCGCCGAAGGCACCGCGCGGGACGGCGTCTGCGCCCCAGGCGATGTTCTCAGCCACGGGGTCAGCCGCACGGGCCAGGCCGGGCGGGCCATTCTCTGGCCTCTGACCAAACCGCGCGACGCCGCCGCCCTGCCCGCCTGGGCGCTGCCGGAGGATTACGAGAGCGCGCAATCCTCCATTGCCCTGCTCGCCGGGCAAATCGCGGACTGGGTGCGCGACCGCCTCGGCACGCCGTTGCCGTCGCGCAACCGCGAGGCCCAGCCTGGGGATTTCCTCATCCTCGTGCGTCGGCGCAACGCCTTGGTCACCGCCATCACCGCCGCGCTGAAGAGCCGTGGCGTCGAGGTCGCCGGGCTGGACCGCATGGTGCTGACCGCGCAAACCGGCGTGAGCGACCTGCTGGCCCTGTGTGACGCCCTGCTCCTGCCAGATGACGACCTCGCCTTCGGCC
>JAQUAC010000351.1 GCA_028687415.1 Acidocella sp.
AGTTGCGAGATAAAGGGTTTTCGCCCCTTTTAGCGCCTTGACGATCTCGCCAAGCTGCTTGGTGCCACGGTCATCCGCTTCCCAGGACATGGCGAAGTCTTCGTCCGGGCGCACCGAGCCATCCTTGGCAGGAAGATCTCGCACATGCCCGAAGGACGCCAGAACTTTGTATGAATCGCCCAGATACTTATTGATCGTCTTGGCTTTGGAGGGGGATTCAACGACGACGATATCAGTCAAGAACCGTTCCAATCATGGGTCTTCGAGCTTTACCACCCTGTCGCCGGGCAGGCTTTCAATCGTGCCGGCAAGCTCCAGTTCCAGGATGACCGCCCGCACGGCGGCTATCGACAACTGGCAGCGCCGGGCGATCTCGTCAACTCTAGCGGGTTCCGCGCCAAGCAGGGCGGGCATGTCTCGCCGGGCGCGGGCCAGTTCGGCGGCGGTTTCTTCTGGTTCCTCCCAGGCAAGCTGGGGCTCGGCGAAACCAGGAAGGCCATGCTGGAAGAGCGGATCGCGGCCCAGCCCCTGGCGGGCGGGGTGGTCCGGCAAGTTGGCCAGCACGTCCGCCGCGGAATCGGTCAGGTGCGCGCCCTGGCGAATGAGGTCGTTGGCGCCCTTGGAGCGTGGGTCCAACGGGCCGCCGGGCACGGCGAAGAGTTCCCGCCCGGCCTCATTGGCCATGCGGGCGGTGAGCAGCGAGCCGGAGCGGGCAGCGGCCTCGATAACCACCAGCCCCAGCGTCAGCCCCGCGATGATGCGGTTGCGCTTGGGGAAGTGGCGAGAGATGGGGGCGGTTCCAAGCGGGGCCTCCGCCACCACGGCTCCCGCCTCGGCTATGCGCTTTTGCAGCATGGCGTTCTCGGGCGGGTAAGGGGTGTCCAGCCCTCCGGCGATAACGGCGATGGTCTTGCCAGCGCGCAGCGCCCCCTCATGTGCCGCCGCATCTATTCCGCGCGCCAAGCCGGAGACGATGGTGAGCGTCTCCGCCAGCTCCGTGGCCAGATGCTCGGCGAAGCGCATGCCGTTGGCGGTGGCGTTGCGGGCGCCGACAATGCCGACGGAGCGGCTGTGCAGCAGCTCCACGTCACCTAGCACGGCGATGGCGGACGGGGCGTCCGGCAGTTGGGCTAGGTATTCCGGGTAGCCGGGTGTGTCCAGAAACAGTAGCTTGCCGCCCATGCGGGTGATGGCGGCGTATTCACGCTCCACTTCAACCAGGGCGGGGATGCGCGGCGCCGTGGCCCGCCCCCCGGCGCGCGCCAGCTCCGGCAGCGCCGCCAGGGCTTCCGCGGGGGTGGAAAACCGCGCCAGCAGGCGGCGATAGGTGATGGGGCCGACGCTCTCCGTGCGGACGAGCCGCAGACGCTCCAGCACGGCCGGGGCGTTCACGCCGCCGCCTTTTTCCCGATGCGCGGCTCCGTGCCGGAGGTCAGGCGCTTAATGTTGCCGCGATGCTTCCAATACACCAGTGCCGCGATGATGAGGACGAGCAGCGCCGTTTGGTCGCTGGAGAAATACCACGCGGCAACCGGAGCGGCGGCATAGGCCGCCAGCGCCGCCAGCGAGGAAAACCGCAGCAGCGCGGCCGTGGCCAGCCAGACGGCGCAGCAGATAACCCCCACCGGCCAGCACAGCGCGTAGAACACGCCAAAGCCGGTGGCGACGCCCTTGCCGCCTTTGAACCCCAGCCAAACCGGGTAGAGATGCCCCAGGAATACGCACAGAGCGGCCAGGAACACGCCGCCATGGCCGTAGCCCTGTATCCACAACACCACGAGCGTGCCCTTCAACGCGTCCAGCAGCAGGGTGGCGGCGGCTAGCCATTTCTTGCCGGTGCGCAGCACGTTGGTGGCGCCGATATTGCCTGAGCCGATAGCGCGGATATCGCCCAGCCCCGCCAGCCGCGTGAGCAGCAGGCCGAACGGGATGGAGCCCATAATGTAGGCGAAGGCGCAGATGATGAAGAGGGTCATCCGAAGACCCTCCGCCCAGCTTTCCAGGTGCCGAGCACCAGCCCTTCTATGGCGCGGCCATCGAACGGCGTGTTCTGCGCCTTGCCGGGCAGCTTGCCGGCCACAACCTGCCAAGACCGCTCCGGGTGGAACAGGCACAGATCCGCCGGGCGGCCCCTGGCCAGCACCCCGGCCTCAAGCCCCAGCCATTCGGCGGGCTTTTTGGTCAGCAGCGCCAGGGCTTGCGGCATGGTGAGGTGCCCGGACTGCACCTGCGCCAGGGTAATGCCGAGCAGCGTGACCAGACCGGCGCCGCCGGGGGCAGCATCGGCGAAGGGCAGGCGCTTGTCATCGGCGTCGCGCGGCTGGTGGTCGGAGGCGATGGCGTCGATGGTGCCATCCGCCAGCGCCGCCACCACGGCCTGCCGGTCAGCCTCGGCCCGAAGCGGCGGGGAGAGTTTGGCGTAGGTCCGGTAATCGCCGATGGCGGTCTCATTTAGGTCGAAATACGGGGGGGCGGTGTCGCACGTCACCTTCAGCCCCTTATCCTTGGCGATGCGGATCAGCCCCAGCGCCTCGCCGGTGGTGACATGGGCGAAATGCACCGCGCCGCCCGTGAGTTGGGCCAGACGGATATCGCGGGCCACGCAGATGGCCTCGGCGGCGGCGGGGATACCGGGCAGGCCCATCCAAGTGGCGCGCGCCCCGGTGGTGGCGGCGCCGCCACGGGCCAGCTCCGCATCCTCGGGGTGGTGCACGATGCGCATGCCAAAGCCGGAGGCGGGGGAGAGCGCCAGG
>JAQUAC010000051.1 GCA_028687415.1 Acidocella sp.
ATCGCCCGCGACGAGAATTTCCGCCTTGCGATACTTGCTCTGATTCAGCACGAAATCCGGCTTTTCCGAGCCGTCTTCATTGTAGCGCATATCCGCGAACAGGCTCTTGCCGAGGCCCGTGCGCTTGATGGTTTTCAGGAACCGCGCCGGAATGATTTTGTCCGTGTCGATATTCGCCACGTTCAAAGGTGCGGCAATGGCGGTGAGGGGCAGAAATTTATCCATCTCAGATCAACTCCCGGACATCAGTGAGCACGCCGGTCACGGCGGCGGCGGCGGCCATGGCGGGGGAGAGCAAATGGGTGCGCCCACCCGGCCCCTGGCGGCCCTCGAAATTGCGGTTGGAGGTGGAGGCGCAACGCTGGCCAGGCGTCAGCTTGTCCGGGTTCATGCCCAGACACATCGAGCATCCGGCCTCGCGCCACTCAAACCCGGCATCCTGGAAGATCTTCGCCAGCCCTTCATCTTCAGCCTGCTTCTTCACCAGCCCGGAGCCGGGCACCACCAGCACCCGCACGCCCGGCGCCACATGGCGGCCCTTGGCCACGGATGCCGCTGCCCGCAGATCCTCGATGCGCGAATTGGTGCAGGAGCCGATGAACACCACGTCCACCTTGGTGCCCGCAATCTTCTGCCCGGCCTTCAGGTCCATGTAGCTCAGCATGCGCTCAAGCTGCGCGCGCTTGGCCTCGTCCGGCTCATTGGCGGGGTTGGGCACCGTGCCCGTAATGTTCATCACCGCTTCCGGGTTCGTGCCCCAGGTCACTTGCGGCACGATCTCGGCGGCATCCAGCACCACGACCTTGTCGTACTGCGCGCCCTCATCGCTGGGCAGGGTCTTCCAATACGCCACGGCGGCGTCGAAATCCGCCCCCTGCGGCGCAAAGGGCCGGCCCTTGATGTACGCGAAGGTGGTTTCATCCGGCGCGATCAGCCCGGCGCGTGCCCCGGCCTCAATGGCCATGTTGCACACGGTTAGCCGCCCGGCCATGTCCAGCGCGCGGATCGCCTCGCCGCCGAACTCAATCACATGCCCATTGCCGCCAGCGGTGCCGATCTTGCCGATAATCGCCAGCACAATGTCCTTGCCGCTCACGCCGGGGGGCAGCTTGCCGTCCACCCGCACCAGCATGTTCTTGGCGGGCTTCTGCAGCAGCGTTTGCGTCGCCAGCACGTGCTCCACCTCTGAGGTGCCGATGCCGAACGCCAGCGCGCCCATGGCGCCATGCGTGCTGGTGTGGGAGTCGCCACACACGATGGTCATGCCGGGTAGCGAAATGCCCTGCTCCGGCCCAATGACATGCACAATGCCCTGGCGCGCATCCGTGACCGGGAAATACGGCACCCCGAACGCCGCCACGTTACGCTCCAGCGTCTCAATCTGCAGCTTGCTCTCAGGCTCGTTGATGCCCTTGGCGCGGTCAGCGTCGGTGGGGATATTGTGGTCAACCACCGCGATGGTCGCATCCACGCGCCGGACCTTGCGCCCAGCCAGCCGAAGCCCCTCAAATGCCTGCGGACTCGTCACCTCATGCACAAGGTGCCGGTCGATATAGAGAACGCACGTGCCATCCTCTAGCCGGTCCACCACATGGGCATCCCAAATCTTGTCGAATAATGTCCGCGCCATCAAAACCACGACCTCCCGGTTAAGTGGAGGCCAGGGGGCGTCGGCCCAAAGGGCCGCCTATTAGCAAACAGGCGCGCCTCACGGCGCGACGCCCCCTGGACCCCCGCCAAAGGCAGAGCCTTTGGAATCTAATAGTTAAGGGTTTGAAGAGGGGTCTGCCCGAAGCCTTGTCGCGGCTTGGCGGCAGGCCCCTTTTCAAACCCTGAAAAAACTTATGAGTTCCAAGGGCTGAGCCCTTGGTGGGGGGTTAAGGGGGGCAAAGCCCCCCTTACACTTACTCAGCGGCGGCCGGGGCTTCGGCGGCTACAACCTCGCGGGCCTTCTCGGCGATGCGGGCGGATTTACCGCGGCGGCCGCGCAGGTAGTACAGCTTGGCGCGGCGCACGTCGCCACGGCGCATCACGTGGATCTCGGAGATCACCGGCGCGTAGAGCGGGAAGATACGCTCCACGCCCTCACCATAGGAGATCTTCCGCACGGTGAAGCTGGAGTTGATGCCGCGGTTGGAGCGCGCGATGCACAGGCCCTCGAAGGCCTGAATACGAGAGCGCTCGCCTTCCTTCACCTGCACGCTCACGCGCAGGGTGTCGCCGGGGGCGAAGGTCGGGATGGGCTTGCTCTCGGTCAGCTTCGCGATCTGCTCGGCGTCCAGCGTCTGGATGATGTTCATGGTCAGGGTCCTTTTCGAAACGGGTGTTTACGGCGCGCGGGCCGGGGATGCAATGTATTGAGTATAGAGGTCGGGCCTGCGGGTTTGCGTGGCCCGCAGCGCCGCGTCCTGCCGCCAGGCGGCGATGGCGGCGTGGTTGCCGGAGGTGAGCACGTCCGGCACGGCGCGGTCGGCCCATACGGCGGGGCGGGTGTAATGCGGGTATTCCAGCAGCGGGGCGGAAAAACTCTCCTCCACGCCGCTTTCCGCATGGCCCATAACGCCGGGCAGCAGGCGGATGACGGCATCCATCAGCACCAGGGCAGGGAGTTCGCCACCGGAGAGCACATAGTCCCCGATGCTGATCTCCTCGGCCTGCCGCGCCTCGATGACGCGCTGGTCGATACCCTCGAACCGCCCGCAGAGCAGGATGGCGCCGGGCCCCTCCGCCAAGGTCCGCACGCGGGCCTGGGTGAGCGGCTTGCCGCGCGGCGTCAGCACGATGAGCGGGCGCTCATCGGCCACGGACGCGATGGCCGCATCCAGTACATCCGGGCGCATCACCATCCCCGCCCCGCCGCCGAACGGCGTGTCATCCACGCTGCGGTGGCGGCCCAGCCCAAAGTCACGGATATCCGTGACCTTCAGGCTCCAGGTCTGCTCCGCCAGGGCCTTGCCGGCGAGGGACTCGCCAAGCGGCCCGGGGAACATGCCGGGGAAGATGGTGAGGATGTCGGCGCGCCAGGTCATGCTTCCTCGCGAACCTCGATCTCGTCCGGCGGCAGCACGACGACATAGCCGCCCGCCACATCCACCACCGGCACGCAGGCCTTGGTGAAGGGCAGCAACCGCCCGCCTGGAGACAACTCCAGGCTGGTCCCGGCGCCGTAATCGAGCACGTTCTCCACGCGCCCGATTTCCGCTCCGGTTTCGTCCCGTGCCGCAAGCCCGATCAGGTCGGCCAGGTAGAACTCCTCCTCCTCCGTCTCCGGCAAAGCGGCACGGGGGATGAAAAGCTCCACATTGGTCAGCGCCTCGGCCTCGTTGCGGTCGGTAATCCGGCGCTTGCCCTTGGCCGTGACCTCGCTGAGGGAGGCAACATTGTCATGTGCCCATTCCAGCGCAAACTGCCGGCCCTTGCGGTCGGTAAGCGTGTACGTCTCCAGAACCTCGGGGTCCTCGGCGAAGACGTTCACGCGCACCTGGCCACGCACACCATGCGGTTTGCCAATCACGCCCATCAGGATCAATTGCCCGGTCACGCGCCTTTGCTTGCCTTATTAGACCGCAGCGGCTTTTGCGCGCTCGGCGGCGCGTTCCTGCGCCTTCTTCTTCGGCAGGGACTGCTTCGGCTGCTCGGCATACACCGGGGCCTTGATCAGTTCGGCCTTGGCCAGGAAGCGGGCAACGCGGTCGGTCGCCTGCGCGCCATTGCCAATCCAATACTTCAGGCGCTCGGTCACCAGCGTCACGCGGTCGGCGTGGTCGGCGGGCAGCATCGGGTTATAGGTGCCGACGCGCTCAATGAACTTGCCGTCGCGCGGGGCGTTCGCATCAGCGATGACGATGTGGTAGAACGGACGCTTCTTCGCACCGGCGCGGGAAAGGCGGATTTTAACAGACATTGTAGCTCCTTAAGTAAAAACGAAAATTTAAAACGGACGGCGGCCCGGCTTGGCCCCGCCCATGGCGGATTGCATTTGGCGCATCATCGCCTCCGGCCCGCCCATCTTGTTCATGCGCTTCATCATGGTCGACATATCGTCGAACTGCTTCAGCAGCTTGTTCACATCCTGCACCGTGGTGCCGGAACCTGCCGCAATGCGCTTCTTGCGGCTGGCTTTCAGAATATCCGGGGCCTGGCGCTCGGCCTTGGTCATCGAGCTGATGATCGCCACGTGCTTCTTGAACACGGTGGTATCCAGATTGGCGTCCGCGATCTGCTGCTTCATCTTGCCGATGCCCGGCAGCATGCCCAAAATTCCGGAGAGTGACCCCATTTTGGAAATCTGCTTGAGCTGGGCGGCGTAGTCTTCCAGGTCGAACTTGCCCTTCGCCATCTTCTTGGCGAGCTTTTCAGCCTCAACCTTGTCGATGGTCTCAGCGGCGCGTTCCACCAGCCCGACAATATCGCCCATGCCGAGAATCCGGCCCGCGATGCGCTCGGGGCTGAACTCGTCCAGCGCGTCCAGCTTCTCGCCCATACCGGCGAGCTTGATTGGCGCGCCGGTGACAGCGCGCATGGAGAGCGCCGCACCGCCGCGTGAATCGCCGTCCAGCCGGGTCATCACGATGCCGGTGATGCTGACCGCCTCGTTGAAGGCGGTGGCGGTGGTCACGGCGTCCTGGCCGGTCATGGCGTCCACGACCAGCAGGGTTTCCACCGGGTTCACCGCATTGCGGATCGCCTTCACCTCTTCCATCAGCGCGAGGTCGATGGAGAGCCGCCCGGCGGTATCCAGAATCACAACGTCGAAGACTTCGCGCCGCGCCATATCCATGGCGCGCTGCGCGATCTGCAATGGCGTTTGGCCGGGGATGATCGGCAGGCAGGCAACTTCCGCCCGCTGCGCCAGCTGCTCAAGCTGCAGCTGCGCGGCCGGGCGCTGCGTATCCAGGCTGGCCAGCAGCACCTTCTTGCGCTCGCGGGTCTTTAAGCGAAGCGCGATCTTGGCGGAGGTGGTGGTCTTACCCGAACCCTGCAAACCCACCATGAGGAAGGGGATGGGCGAGGGGGCCAGCAAATTCAGCGGAACGGTGGTGCCGCCGAGTGCTTCCACCAGCGCGTCGTTGACGATCTTCACCACCATCTGGCCGGGCGAGACGGAGCGCAGCACTTCCGCGCCCACCGCCTGTTCCTTCACCTTGGCGACGAAATCCTTAACCACCGGCAGGGCCACGTCGGCATCCAGCAGCGCCAGACGGATCTCCCGCAGCGCATCGTTCACATCGGATTCGTTCAGCGCCCCGCGGCGGCGGAGTTTGTCGAAAATATCCGAAAATTTGCCCGACAGCGTGTCGAACATGGCCAAAATCCCTTACAACGCAAAACGCGCCGTGGTGCGAACCCTCGCAGCACGACGTTTTACTCTGCCTGTCCCATGCCCCTCCCTGGCGCCAGAGTCAAGTCTTCAGGCGGCTTGCGCTGCTATCTCGTCCCGCGCCAGCACCTCGCCGTCCAGCTCCCGCCGCACCATAATTTCGGCCCCTTTGGCCCGCGCCGGAAGTGCCGCGGCAAAACCGTGGCAGCCGCTGCCCAGGCCGCGGGCGGACAAATCCGCCCGGTAGCGGTTGGCGGGCAGCCGGGCCAGAATCTCGCCCCCCGCCATTACCAGCAGCATCACCGGCACCTCTGGCGCCGCCATGCACTGGGCCCAGCCCGCGCAAAACTCCGGCGTCACCAGCTCCAGCTCGCCGCGCAGCCCACCGGCCATCTCTGTCTGGCGCGGCAGCCCTGCCTGACTGTTCACCACGTATTGCAACGCCTGTAAGGCGATGCCTTCTTCGATTCGCGGCAGGAAGGCCGGGCTGGGTATGTCCTCGCCGGGGTAGAGGGCGGCGTATTCATCCGCGTTCTGGAACCAGTCGCGCGGGGTCTCGTTCAGGTAGCTCTCGCTCCAGCTGCCCTCGGCGCAGAGCAGACCGTGCTGGTCCAGCTCGATATGCAGGTAGACAACTCGGTCTACATGCTTGGCCTGCACCACGTTTACCCCGTTCACCAGCCGCCAGGCGGGCACCAGCACGCCGTGCAGCAGAACCCCGTGCCCAGGCGAGACGGTGAGCGCCCGGCAGGGTGCTCCTGGCCCCAGCGCGCCGGGCATGATGGTCACCGGCAGCGCCAGCCGGTTGCCGGCAATCTGCCGCCCGGCATGGGCGCTGCGCCCAATCCATTTGATCCGCCTTGGCCCGGCTTGGGTTGTCACCATATCGCCGATGGCCAGCGCCTCCACCGCCACCTCCCCGCCGGGGGTAAGGATGCGCGTGCCGGGGCAGAAGCAGGCGACGTTGAAGCCCATCGCCTCCAGCAGGGTTTCATCGACGCTGGAGAGGGTGTTGGCCACGCCCTCGGAGGCAAAGGCATCGAAGGAATCGCCGCTCACCGAAGTCGCCCAGTCATAATAATCGCTGGTGGTGGAGAAATTGGCGAGGTCGGTCCGGCCGCCATCAATGGAGAAATACGCCGCCGGAGATGTCGCGGTGGCCGGGTTGGCGCCGCTCTCCACCACACCGGCGGAGGCGAAGCGGTAAAGGTCCATCAGGCTGTAATAGCTGCCGTCGCCCCAGCCGATGCGCGCCAGGGCGTGCGTCAGCTCGTGCTCGGCCACGCCGATGAAGTCGATTTCACCGGTAATGGCGCGGTTGGTGGCGTTGAAATCCAGCGTTGTGCCGCTGGTGCCGAAGGTTACCTTGCCCTCGATTGTACTGCTGGGCACGGACCCTGCCAGCCCCAGCGCCTCGGCCTGGGCGATGGTCAGATACACCTCCCCGCCGCTGCCGGCGGGATCGGCGGCCAAGTTGGCGGCGGCCTCCTGCGCTATGGTGCCGCTGGCATGGCTGCTGAGTGCCGCGGCCACGGCGCCGTAGCTGTAACCCAGCATGCTGTTAACGCCGCCCTCACCCAGAACGCTGTTGTCCCAACTGACCGAGATGGTGACGGTGATGTTGTTGGTCAGTAGTGCGTCGAGCTGGCTCGCGGCATAGGCCATGGCGGTGGTGAAGCCGCTGGGCGCCAGACTCGTGCTCGCGTCGTAGGCAAGCTTAATATCCATTCCGCCTCCATTTTGTCCTGCGTCGGGACGGCGGTTAGTTTTGACTTAGAAAAGTTAAGACTTCAATGCCGCGCGCAGCGTCTGCGCCGCCGTGCCGGAGAAGAACCCCTCGCGCAGCAGCAAATCAATGAGCACCAGCGTGACGTTGAATTTGAAATCGTCAGTGGTGGAGAGCACCTCCAGCACGCGGGCCAGCGGCCACAGCTCGAAATGTTCAACCTCCCCATCCACCGGATGGGGGACGAAGCTCTCTGGCAGCTCCAGGTCATAGGCGTAGATCACATCCCGCCGCAGGCCTTCTGGCCGCTCCATATTGTAATTGAAGTGGGCCACCAGCTTTGCCCGCGCCGCCATCTCTTCCGGCAGCCCGGCTTCTTCTCCGGCTTCCTTTAGCAGTGCCTCGAATGGCGTGTACCCCGCCGGCACGCCGCCGGCCACCAGATGGTCCAGCTTACCGGGGTCCAGCTTCTTGTCGGCGGCGCGTTTGCCGACCCAGACATGCGTGCCACCCGCCCGGCGCACGATGCCGTTGAGATGCACCCCAACCCCGATGACGCCGAAGCTCGGCAGCGCCCCGCGGTCCAGCACCGCCAGGGAAGGACCCTCGGCACTTTCCCGCACGTCGAAATCCTCGGCCCGTAGCCTTAGCCCCGCCGCCTCGGCCAGTGCGTTGAGCCGGGGCAGGGCGGCTTCGGCCAATTCCGCCTGGTTCGCCCGCAAGGTCACGTCTGGCCCCAGCGCCGCCAGCATTTCCGCGAAGGGGCGGCGCAAATAGCCTATATGGTGTGCCCCGGCATACAGGGGCAGTCTTTCGCCAGGCAGCACCGCCGTGTGGCAGGCCGCGATGTGCGCCAGGAGCTTTGCAATTTGCGTATCAGGTGCCATGTGCCGTGCATGACCCGTTCCGCCGCCCGTGCCAACCCCCATTCAGCTCCGAACCATGAAGCCGAGCAGACACACGGCTCCTTCAGCACCATCCTCTCGCTGCTGCCTTATCTCTGGCCCCAGGGTGAGACGGGCCTGCGCGTGCGGCTGGTGCTGGCCAGCATCGCCATGGTGCTGGCCAAGGTCGCCACCGTGTATGTGCCGGTGCTGTATGGCCGCGCGGTGGATCACCTCTCGCATCAGGCCGGGCCGCTCGCCATTCCGGCCGCGATCATCGTGGCCTACGCCCTGGTGCGCGTCGCCGCGGCTGGGTTTGGGGAGTTGCGGGACGCACTGTTCGCCGCGGTGCAGATGCGTGCCTCCCGCGTTGTCGCCCGCAAGACCTTCGAGCATCTGCACGCGCTCTCCATGCGCTTCCACATGGACCGGCAGACCGGCGGGCTTTCCAACATCATCCTGCGCGGCACGCTCGGCATCCAGAACGTGCTGCGCATGGCCACGTTCAACGTGCTGCCCACCATCATCGAGCTGCTGCTCACCGTCGCCATGCTCTGGCATTTGTTCAGCATCTGGTACGCGCTCATCACCTTCGTGGCGGTGGGGCTGTACATGGTGTTCACCTTCACCTTTACGGCCTGGCGCACCAAGTTCCGCCGCGCCATGAACGACACGGATAACGAGGCCCAGACCAAGGCCATCGACTCGCTTTTGAACTTCGAGACCGTGAAGTATTTCGGCAATGAGCGGCACGAGGCGCGGCGCTTCGACGAGAGTCTGGCGCGCTACGAGGATGCCTCGGTCAAATCCCAGGTCTCGCTGAACATGCTCAATATCGGGCAGGCGGTCATCATCTCCCTGGCGCTGGGGGCGATGATGCTCATGGCCGCCTATGGGGTGGTGCATCACAGCATGACCGTGGGCAGCTTCGTGCTGGTCAATACCTATCTCATCCAGCTCTACATCCCGCTGAACTTCCTGGGCTTCGTCTACCTCCAGCTCAACCAGGGGCTCATCGACATGGAGCAGATGTTCTCGCTGATGCGCGTCAACCACGAGGTCAAGGACAAGCGCGGCGCGCTGGAGCTGGCTCCGCAAGGCCCTCCGGCCGAGGTGCGGTTCGAGGATGTGCATTTCGCCTACAACCCGGACCGGCAGATCCTGAAAGGTATCAGCTTCACCGTGGCGCCGGGCAGCAAGGTCGCCATTGTCGGCCCCACCGGCTCGGGCAAATCCACCATTTCGCGCCTGCTGTTCCGCTTCTACGACACCACCGAGGGCCGGGTGCTGGTGGATGGCCATGACGTGCGCGACTACACCCAGCACTCCCTGCGCGGCGCCATCGGCGTGGTCCCGCAGGATACCGTGCTGTTCAACGACACCATTTTCTACAACATCGCCTATGGCCGCCCAGGCGCCACTGTGGCCGAGGTCGAGCAGGCGGCACGCCTCGCTCAGGTGCATGATTTCATCGTCTCGCTGCCGCAGGGCTACAAGACCAAGGTGGGCGAGCGCGGGCTGAAGCTCTCGGGCGGCGAGAAGCAGCGCGTGGCCATCGCCCGCACCATCCTCAAGAACCCGCGCATCCTCATCCTCGACGAAGCCACCAGCGCGCTCGACACCGCCACCGAGCAGGAAATCTCCATCGCCCTGCGCTCCATTGCTTATGACCGCACCACGCTGGTCATCGCCCACCGTCTCTCCACGGTCACGGATGCCGACGAGATACTGGTGCTGCGCGAGGGGCTGATCGTGGAGCGGGGCAGCCATGCGGCACTTCTGGCGCGGGATGGGGTGTACGCGGGCATGTGGGCCGCCCAGGTGGAGCAGGACGATACGCCCGAGGAAAAAATCGCCGCACCTGTCGCGGAATAAACCTAGTCATGCTAGCGCCCCGCGCCAGTGTGTCCCAAATTGATACGAGTGAAGTGGAAGACCAAGCGATGACCGAAAAGCAATCCCCGCCGGAGCGCGAGCTGAGCCATGCCGGCTCTGTCGTGGACAAGGCGATTGAGTACATGTCCGGCCAGAATCTGAGCGAACTGGCTATTGCCTCCGCCTTGCTGGGCGGCGCCATGGGTCTGCTGACCCGCGTTTTGCCCGATGATGTGGTCGTGCAGATTCTGCAAAACGCCATAGAAAGCGTGGAAAATGGCGAAATGCGCGGTGCCGCGGGCAAGGATCACGCCGGAGAGGCTTGACGCCGCCTGGGCTTTTGCCCATAAGCCCGTCTCGAATTTTGGGCTGGCCTGTGCCAGCCCGCTTGCGTTTGTTTTGAGGATGTATTCATGGCCCGCCGTTGCGAACTGACCGGAAAGACCGTGCAAGCTGGCAATAATGTCAGCCACGCGAACAACAAGACCCGTCGCCGGTTCCTGCCGAACCTGCAGGTCACCACGCTGCTGTCCGACGTGCTGGGCAATGTGCGTCTGCGCCTCTCCACCCGCGCGATCCGCACGGTTGAGCATAACGGTGGCCTCGATGCCTACCTGCTCTCGAACTCCGATGCGAAGCTGACCACTGAGGGTCTGGCCCTGAAGCGCCGTCTGGAACGCGCCCAGGCCAAGAAAGACGCCAAGGCTGCCTGATTTCCGCACCGGAGCCTGAAACGAGGCTCTGATGCTTATACGAGTTACAAGGAACCTCCAGATCAGCGAGACTGATCTGGAGGAATCTTTTATTGCGGCATCCGGCCCTGGCGGCCAGAACGTCAACAAAGTCGCCACCGCCGTCCATCTCCGCTTCCTGCTGGAAAAATGCGAGACCCTGCCCGAGCCGGTGAAGGCACGTTTACGAGTCCTCGCCGGGCGGCGCCTGGGGCAGGATGGCGCGCTGACCATTTTCGCCGACCGCTTCCGTACCCAGACCCGCAACCGCGAGGATGCGCGCGAGCGCCTGCTGGAACTGATCCGCGAGGCCACCGTGGCCCCCAAGCCTCACCGCCCGACCAAACCCACCAAGGGCTCCAAAACCCGCAGGCTGGAGGCCAAGACCCGCCGTGGCGACATCAAGCGCCTGCGCGGCAGTAAAGATTTTTAATATTCCCCTTGCTTACTAGCCTGAGA
>JAQUAC010000052.1 GCA_028687415.1 Acidocella sp.
GTACCTTGTCTCCCGGGTGCAGGCGCAGATTCACCTGCACCGGCACGGCATTGGCTTCCATCACCGCGAGGTGCGTGCCGTCCTCCAGCTCCACCTGATAGCGGGTAACGGCGCCGAGATACACGGCCTCCCGCACCAGAGCTGGGTGCGCGTCATACCGCTCCGGCACCACCGAGCCAGGCGCGAACAGATAAATCTTCTCAGGCCGCAGCAGCGAGTTCTTGTCCGCACCCAGCAGGTTGGAGGTGCCGACGAAATCCGCGACGAAGGCTGAGGCCGGGCGCTCGTACAAATCAAACGCGGTACCGATCTGTTCGATACGCCCTTGGGAAAACACGGCAATCCGGTCGCTCATGGCCAGCGCCTCGTCTTGATCGTGCGTCACATAGATAAATGTGATCCCGGTTTCGTTCTGCAAGCGCTTCAACTCGATTTGCAACTGGTGGCGCAGCTTCAAATCCAGCGCGCCTAGCGGCTCGTCCAGCAGCAGCACACGCGGCTTGTTTACCATGGCCCGTGCCAGGGCCACGCGCTGGCGCTGTCCGCCGGAGAGCTGGGCCGGTTTTCGGCTCCCGTAATCCGCCAGTTTCACGGATGCCAGCGCGGCCTCCGCCTGCTTATGCGCCTCGGCCTTGGGAATTTTGGCGGCGCGCAGGCCGTAGGCCACGTTCTCGATAAGGGTGAGATGCGGGAACAGCGCGTAATCCTGGAACACCGTATTCACGGCGCGGTCAAAGGGCGGGAGGTTCGCCACATCCTTACCATCCAGCAATATCCGCCCGGAATCCGGGCGCTCGAACCCGGCTATGAGCCGCAGCGTGGTGGTCTTGCCGGAGCCGGAGGGGCCTAGAAAGGTGAAGAACTCGCCCGCACGCACGGTCAGGTCCAGCCGCGAGAGTGCCACGGCGCCGCCATAGGATTTGGCGACACCCTCTAGCTGCACGATGGGCGGGGTCTCGGGGCTTGAAGCAGTCAGGGCGGCACCTCTTCTTGGCGGTATTAACGATACTATACGCTGGCACGGTTCACGGGCCGCGCGGTTGACCCCGGAACACAAGCACCCCGCCCTGTATTCCAGGGTCAACACCGGGTGGCGGCTCACGTATTATGCAAACGGCGACCTAATCTGGAGGAGAATTTATGTCTAACAACCTGAAATTCTATATCGACGGCGCCTGGGTGGACCCGGTGGCGCCGAACCCCATCGCGGTTATCGACCCGGCAACGGAGCAGCCCTTCACCGAGATCTCCGGCGGTTCCAGCGCCGATGTGGACAAAGCCGTGGCCGCCGCCAAGGCCGCGTTCAAGACCTTCTCCAAAACCACCCCGCAATACCGGCTGGAGCTGCTGAAGCGCTGCCTGGAAATCTATAACCGCCGCTACGACGAAATCGCCGAGGCCTGCACGCGCGAAATGGGTGCGCCGCTGAGCTTCTCTAAAGAGGCGCAGGTGTTTGTCGGCCAGGGGCATTTCCAGGCACTGATCGACAAGCTTGAGACCTTCGAGTTCTTCGAGACGCGCGGCACCACCCGCGTGGTGAAGGAGCCGGTCGGCGTTTGCGGGCTGATCACACCGTGGAACTGGCCACTGAACCAGATCGTCTGCAAGGTGGCCCCTGCCCTGGCCGCCGGTTGCACGATGGTGCTGAAGCCATCGGAAATCGCGCCGACCAACGCGATTATCTTCGCGGAAATTCTGCATGAGGCGGGCGTGCCGAAGGGCGTGTTCAACCTCGTCAACGGCACCGGGCCGGATGTCGGGCAGAAACTGGCCGAGCATAAGGATGTGGACATGATGTCCTTCACCGGCTCCACCCGCGCCGGCATCATCGTCGCCAAGGCGGCGGCGGATACCGTGAAGCGCGTCTGCCAGGAATTGGGCGGCAAATCCGCGAACATCGTGCTGCCGGATGCGGATCTGGACCTCGCTGTGCGCCAGGGCATCGGTGCTTGCTTCATCAACTCGGGCCAATCCTGCGACGCCGCGACCCGCATGCTGGTGCCCCGCGCTTTGCACGCCAAGGCGCTGGAGATCGCCGCCGACGAAGCCGCCAAGCAACTCACCGGCAACCCGTGGGAGACAAGCACCGTACTCGGCCCGCTGGTGAGCCAGATGCAGTTCGACAAAGTGCAGCGCCTGATCAAGGCCGGTATCGACGAAGGCGCCACGCTGGTTTGCGGTGGGCTAGGCAAGCCGGAGGGGCTCACGACAGGTTACTACGCCAAACCCACTGTGTTCGGAAACGTGAAGCCGGGCATGACGATCGAGAAAGAAGAAATCTTCGGCCCCGTGCTCAGCATCATTCCGTATGACAGCGTGGAGGAGGCCATCGAGATCGCCAACGACACCGTGTACGGTTTGGCGGCTTACGTGCAGGGCAAGGACATTGCCCTGGTGCGGGACGTGGCGGCGCAGTTGCGCGCCGGCAGCGTGTACATCAACGGCCCGGATATCGACTTCACCGCCCCCTTCGGCGGCTACAAGCAATCCGGCAATGGGCGTGAATACGCGGATTTCGCGTTGAACGATTTCCTGGAGATCAAAGGAATCGTGGGGTACGGCAACTAACGGCTACACCGCGCCGGGGCAGCCCGGCGCGGGCCTACCTCCAGCCCTTCGCGCGCCGCACAGCTTCGGAAAAAGCAGCGTGCCAGTCTGAAACATCCGAAACATCAGGCGCCACCACGCGCACCGCGCCAGGGCGCGGCACCTCACTGCCCGCCGCCAGCGCGGCACAACCGAAGGCGGTGAGTTCGTCGAATACCGGGCACGCCACCTCGCGCTGCAAGGCATTCGCCAGAAAGCGGAGAAAATATGGGCTGCGGGTCAATCCGCCATCCACCGAGATACGCCCGCTGATGGGCACGCGCGCATGCATGGCCGCCACCACCTCCGCCGTGCGCAGAGCAATGCCTTCCAACAGTGCCTGCAGCATGTCCTGGCGCGTGGTATCCGCGCTCATGCCCACCCATAGCGCGGCGGCGGAACGGTCCCAATGCGGGCAGGCCAGCCCGGATAGCGCCGGGACGAATGCGATCTTCCGTGCAATCGCCGGTGGGCTTTCGAAATCTGAGAGTTCGTCGAACGAAGTGAACAGCCCCAGCCGCGCGGCCCATTCCCGCGCCGCCCCGGCATCGTACACACCGCCATCCACGGCATACACGCTCTGCCCGTTGCGCCGCCACGCCACCGTGGGCAGCAGCCCCTGCCCTGGTGCCCGCACAATCTCCGCGCCCGTGATCGCCAAGGTAAACGCGCCGGTGCCGAAGGTGATCTTCGCATCGCCCGGCTGGCGGCAGCCATGGCCGTAAAGCGCCGCCTGCTGGTCCACCAGCGAGGCCGTAACCGGCACACCACCGATCTCGCCAAAATCCCCGGCAGTATCACGGATTTCCGGAAGCGCTTCCATCGGCACGCCAAAGATGCGGCACAACTCCGCATCCCACTGCCCCGTGGCCAGATTCATCAGCGAGGTGCGGGAGGCGGTGGTGACATCGGTGGCGAACACGCCCGCCAAACGGTCGAGAAAGAATGCATCCGTGGTGCCCAGCCGCAACCGCCCCGCTGTCAGTGCCGCGCGGGCTTCGGGAATATGCCGCAAAATCCAGGCGAATTTGCTGGCGGAGAAATACGCGTCCAGCGGCAGCCCTGCACGTGCCAACACCTCCGGCGCGGCATCGCGCAATGTTTCCACCTCGTCGGCCGTGCGGTTATCTTGCCATACAATCACGGGTGAGAACGCTTTTCCCGTTACCGCATCCCAGGCCAGACAGCTCTCCCCCTGATTGGCGATGCCGATAACCTCAACCCGCCCCGCCGCCTGCAAACATTCCTGGATATTACTTAATAGTTCCTCAGGATCATGTTCAACCCAGCCAGGGTTTGAGTGGTGTTCCGCATGGCGCACGGCATGCACGATGCGCGCATCGCTATCCTCCAGCAGCAGCACGCGCGTGCTGGTGGTGCCCTGGTCGATAGCCGCAACCCTCACGGCGCGATATCCACCACGATCCGCGAAACCTCAGGCGGGATCTTGATACCGTCCATATCCAGCAGAATGCGGCGCTCCGGGCGGGTGGAGATGTGCTGGCAGGCCAGCATTTCGTCCCCCGCCCGCACGCGTAGCTGGCCGCTCACGGGCGCATTCACGCGCAACTGCATCAGACCGCGCAACTGCGTCACGCGGGTGAGCCGTTGCGGCACCACGAATTTAAGCCCCTCACCCGCGACAACCTCCACCCCGCCCTCGGTGCTGGGTAGCCCGCCAGCCAGATCATCGGCGATGTAATCCGCGATGGTCCATCCCTCGCGAAAACTCCACCCGGCGGTCTCGATCGGGCGCAGGAGATTTCCGGCGGCAAAATAGGCGGCATCGGAGCATCGGCCGTACTGGTCGATGGCAGGGCCGCCGCTAGCGGCGTCCACCACAAGGTGGCTCAGCCGCGCCAGGCTGGCCTCAGGCAAAAACCGCCCTGTGAGCAGTACGCCGTCGCAGTCCAGCACGGTGCCGTCGCGCAGCAATACGCTTTCCACCCGCGTGCCGCCGCGTATCTCCGCGATCTGGCTGTTGTAATACACCGGGATGCCCAGCAGGCGCGGCAACAGCCCCAGCGGCCAGCGCGCCGTGGCGCGGTTGCCCGCCTCCACCACCGCCACGGGCTTGATGCCGTGGCCGCGGCAGGTGGCCAGGGCCGAGAGCCCCACCAGCTCCGTGCCCACCACCACCGGGCGGGCGAATGGCACCAGCCCCTGCAAATACACATAGGCCTGCAGCGCGCCGGTATTCAGCACGCCGAGCGGCCTCGCCCCGCCCACCAAGCGGGCCGAACGCGGCGCCTCCCGCGCGCCGGTGGCCAGCAGCACGCGCAGGGCTTTCACTGTGCGCGGCCCTTCCGGCGTGGCCACGTCCAGCACCCCGCCGGGCTTTAAGCCCAGCACGGAATGGCACAGCAAAATCTCCACCCCGGCGGCCTCGGCCTTGGCCTCCAAGCGCCGCGCATAGGCCGGGCCGGTGAGGATACGCCCGAACTCCCTCAGCCCGAAGGGGGGATGCCCGCAATGGCGCGGCACGCCGCCCAGGCTCCCCTCGCGCTCAATGATCGCCACACGCTCCACGCCACGCGCGCGCAGGGCCAGGGCGGCGGCAATGCCCGCCGGGCCGCCGCCGATAACCGCCACATCAATCATGCGCGCCCCCAACCGCCAGAGGCGCGGCGAAGCACCCAGCGGAAAGCTCCGCCAGCCGCGCATTGCAATAAAACCCCTGGCAGCGCCCCATGCCCGCGCGGGTGCGGCGCTTCAGCCCGCCATAATCCCCGGCGGGCAGAGGGCCGCGCAAAGCCGCCTCGATCTCGCGGCTTGTCACCATCTCGCAATGGCAGATGACCTCGCCATAACCAGGGCTTTGCCAGTCCCGCGCGCCATGCTCGGCCAGCACCGGCACTTGCGGCCAGATTAGGTTTGCCACTGGCTGCTGCGCCCCGGCATACAGCCCCCAGGCATGCTGGGCCAAACCAAGTGCTGCCGTAAGCCCGGTGGAGCGTATGCCCCCCAACGCGATATAGCCCGGCGCCTGCCGCACGCGGTATTCCTTGCGCTCCGTCGCCGGGCGGATGCCCGCGTAAATGGCGGTAATACCCATACCCGCCAGACCAGGGAGTATCTCCGCCCCCTTCTCAGCCAGCATGCGCAAGGTGGCTTCGTCCGTGCCGGCATCGGTTCGGGAGTCCTGCTCCTCGGCCGTGGGGCCAACCAGCACATTGCCGAACACGGTGGGCGTGACCACGATGCCCTTGGTCCGCTCCGTCGGCACTGGCAAAATGATGCTGCGCAGCAGCCGCGCCGCAGCCTTGTCGAACACCACGAACTGCCCCTTGCGCGGCTTGATGGTGAAGTCCGCCGCACCTGTCAGCAGCGCCTCCAGCGTGTTTCCGAACAGCCCGGCGCAGTTGATAACCGTACCGCACGCCACCGGCCCGGCACTGGTCTCCAGCCGCCACGCGCCACCGGCAAAGGCACCGCCCGTAACCTCGGTATTGCGCCGCACCTCCGCGCCATTGGCCAAAGCTTGCAGCACATAGGCCAGCGGCGCGCTCCACGGGTCGATGAGATGCTCCCCCGGCACCAGCACGCCGCCCAGCACGCGCGCGGAGAGGTTCGGCTCGCGGGCCAGTATCTCCCCGGGCGTGACCATCCGCGCCGCCGCCACGCCATTGCCGTGCGCCTGGGCCAGAATGCCGGGCAGCTTCGCCAGCTCCTCCTCGCTCCAGGCGCATACAATCGCGCCGCTTTCCAGCAGCGGCAGCCGCAGCCTATCGCGTATCTCCAGATACTCAGTGTAACCCGCTTGCATGCAGGCCAGCTCCAGGCTGCCGGGCGGTGCGTCGAACCCCGTATGCAGAATGGCGCTGTTGCCCTTGCTGGCGCCGGAGAGGATGTCCGCCCCCTTCTCCAACAGCACCACCCTTGCGCCCTGCAAGGTAAAGCGCCGCGCCACCGCGCAGCCCACAACGCCGCCACCCACCACAGCCACATCAAACATGCGCCAAACGCTCCACCCGCTGTAACGCGCTGTCAACCGCCCGGCAGCCGCACTAGCCTAGGAGAACGGCACTACACTTCACGGAGTCCCCCTATGACCGCCACCATGCGCGCCCATGTCATCCACGCCCACGGCCAGCGCCCCAGGCTGCAAGCCGTGGCCATCCCCACGCCGGGGCCCGGCGAGGTGCTCATCCGCGTCACCGCCTGCGGTGTCTGCCATTCGGACATCCACGCCGTTGACGGCGACTGGGCCCCACCTTCCATCGTGCCGCTGATCCCGGGCCATGAGGTCACCGGCCATGTGGTGGCGCATGGGCCGGGTGTGGCGGCACCGGCTATCGGCACCGCCGTGGGCGTGGCCTGGCTCGCCGGGGCGTGCGGCCATTGCGAGTTCTGCCTGAACGGCATGGAGACCATCTGCCTGGCCGCCGAGGCCACCGGCTACACGCGGGACGGCGGCTACGCCGAATACGTCACCGCCCGTGCCGACTTCCTCGCCACCATCCCCGACGGCGCGGACCTCGTGCGCCTTGCCCCTGTGCTGTGCGCCGGCGTCACCACCTATCGGGGCCTGAAGCACGCCCATGCGCGGCCCGGACAGTTCGTCGGCATCGTCGGTGTCGGCGGGCTGGGGCATATCGCCATTCAGTATGCCAAGGCCATGGGCTTCCGCCCGGTGGCGGTGGATGTGGACCCTGCCAAACTGGAACTGGCCCGCCGCGTCGGCGCGGAATTCGCCTTCCACGCCGTGGAGGACGGCACCACGGCGGTGCTGGAGGCCACGGGTGGCGGCTGCCACGCCGTGCTCGTCACCGCCACCGCCCCCCGCGCCTTTGAGCAGGCGGTGGACATGACCCGCGCCGCCGGCACCACCGTGTTCATCGGCATTCCGCCCACGGCCAACGACCTCGTGCGCCTCTCCATCATCGGGCTGGTGAACGGCGAGAAGGTGATCCGCGGCTCCAATGTCGGCACCAGGCTGGATTTGCAGGAGGCGGTGGATTTCGCCGCGCGTAACCTGGTGGTGCCGGAGATCGAGACTGTAGCCTTTGAGAACGCGGCCCTGGCGCTGGACCGCCTGCGCGGCGGCGCGGTGGCGGGACGGTTGGTGCTGACATTCTAAATACCCCATAGCCAAAACCCCCCGCGCAATTATATTGCGCGGGACGACAAGGCTTATGGGATAGAATGCAAACTGAGACTGAAGCGCTGAGCCTCGACGAGATCGACCGCAAGATCATCGCCGAGCTGCAAAACGATGGCCGCATGACCAATGTGGAGCTGGCGCGGCGCGCGGGCATCTCGCCGCCGCCCTGCTTGCGCCGCGTGCGCCGGCTGGAGGAGGCCGGGTACATACAGGGCTATCACGCGCAGACTGACGCGCAGAAACTCGGCTGGCAGATCTCGTTCTTCGTCATCGTCGGGCTGGAGAGCCAGAAACAGAGCGTGCTGGAAGCGTTCGAGCAGCTTGTGGCCACATGGCCGGAGGTGCGGGAGTGCCACATGATCCGCGGTGGCGGGGATTTTCTGCTCAAACTGATGGCGCGCGATGCCGCACATGAGAACCAGCTCACCGCCCGGCTGACCAACGCCTCCAGCGTGGCGAAAGTGCAGACGCTACAAACCATCCGCACCAGCCGGGCCGTGCCGGGTGTGCCCATGGACCGGCTGAATGGCTGAACTGTTCCTCCTGCTCCTGGCCGTGGCGATGGACATCGCCTGCCGGGCGTGGCCGGCGCATCTGCCATTTTTGCTTCCCTTCGTGTTCAACGCCCCGGTGTTCCTGGGAAGCTGGCTGGCGCTGCTGTGGTATCTGCGCGGGCTGCGGCACGCGGCGGCAAAGCCCGGATGGGTACGGCGGGCGTTCTTCCTCTCCGGGCTAGCGGGCATTTATTTCGTGCTGCAAACGCATTTCGAATACGCGGCGCAGCACATGTTCTTACTCAACCGCATCCAGGCGGTTGTGCTGGGCATGGGCGCACCGTTCTGCATCGCCATCGGCTGGCCAAGCGAGGTTCTGGCGGCGGGCATGCCGGGCTGGGCAGTGCGGGGCGCCAAAGCCGCCTGGGCGCGCCTGCGCTGGCTTAGCCACCCGCTGCTGGCGGCACCCATCTTCATCGCCACCACCGATATCTGGCTGATCCCGCCCATACATTTCGCGGCCATGCTCAGCCCGGCGCTCTACGCGGTGATGAACCTCTCCTGCCTCGCGGGCGGGCTGCTGTTCTGGCTGATGGTGCTGGACCCGAGGCCGAAGCCGCCCTGCCGATTCTCCTACCTCACCCGCGCCGCCACCGGGTTTCTGGTGATGTTCCCGCAAGTGGCGGTCGGCGCCTACATCGCGCTGAGCAATCAGGATTTGTATTCGTTCTACACGCTATGCGGGCGGCTCTACCCCGCCATTTCCCCGGCCTACGACCAGATGCTGGGCGGTTTGATCCAGTGGATTCCACCGGGAATGATGAACACAGCGGCGCTGATCATCGGGTTGAACTCACTGCGCCTGGCCGAAGCCGAAGCCGACAAGCATTTTGTGCCACCGCCAGGAGCGAAGGTTTACGAGGCGAAGTGGACCGGGCGGTAAGGTCGCTTTAGCAGCCCAAACAAAAAACCGCGCCTCCACCCCACTCCCGTCTACCGGGTTGGAGCTTAAGCGCGGCTTCATATTCAGGCGCAAAAGTTTTTGGTGCCGCTTTTTTCAAAAAGCGGCCACTTCAAACCTTAGGCGACGATCTCAATCTCAGCAAAGAAGAACGAAATCTCCTGGGCGGCGGCTTCCGGGCTGTCGGAACCATGCACGGAGTTCGCCTCGATGGACTCAGCGAATTCGGCGCGGATGGTGCCGGCGGCGGCATTGGCCGGGTTGGTGGCGCCCATGATGTCGCGGTTCGCCTGGATGGCGTTCTCGCCCACCAGCACCTGCGCCACCACCGGGCCGGAGATCATGAAGGACACCAGATCGCCGAAGAACGGACGAGCGGAATGCACGGCATAGAACGCCTCGGCCTGGGCCTGGGTCAGCTGCAGACGCTTGGTGGCGGCGATCATCAGGCCGGCATCCTCGAACTTGGCATTGATCTTGCCGGTGAGGTTACGGCGGGTCGCGTCGGGCTTGATGATGGAAAGGGTGCGTTCAAGTGCCATGGTGGTTTCTGCCTTCGTGTGAATGTTGCCGGGCCAATAGCGGGGCCAAGCGGGGTTCGCAACCCTGGCGGAGCACTGTAGAGCAGGGGGCATGAGCGTATTAAGTCTGGAAGACCTCTCCTTCAGCATTGCCGGGCGGCAATTGCTGGACCACGCCACCCTGATGGTGGACCCTGGCCGGCGGATCGGGCTGATCGGCCGCAACGGCGCCGGCAAGTCCACGCTGCTGAAACTCATCGCGGGCGTGCTGAAGCCGGATGGCGGCAGCATCCGCCTCGGCAACCGGGTGCGGCTGGGTTACGTGGCGCAGGAGGCCCCTGGCGGGTCCATCACCCCGCTGGAAGTGGTGCTGGCCGCCGATACCGAGCGCGCCACGTTGCTGGCCGCCGCCGACAGCCCAGACACCCCGCATGACCAGCTCGCGGAAATCCATGACCGTTTGCTGACAATCGAGGCCGACGCCGCCCCCGCCCGTGCCGCCGCCATCCTGGCCGGGCTGGGCTTCAACGAGGAATGGCAGGCCCGCCCCATGGGCTCCTATTCCGGCGGCTGGCGCATGCGCGTGGCGCTGGCCGCGGTGCTGTTCTCGCAACCTGACCTGCTGCTGCTGGATGAGCCGACCAACCATCTGGACCTCGAAGCCACGCTCTGGCTCGAAGGCTATTTGCAGAAATTCCCCGGCGCCATCCTGCTCGTCAGCCATGACCGGCAGTTGCTGGACCGCGCGGTGGAAGCCATCGCGCATCTGGATAACGGCAAACTCAGCCTCACCCCCGGCGGCTTCGCGGAGTTCATCCGCATCAAGACCGAGCGCGCCATGCAGCAAGCCCGCGCGGCGGAGAAATCCGCCGAGATGCGCGCCCACATGCAGAAATTCGTGGACCGCTTCCGCGCCAAGGCCAGCAAGGCAAGGCAGGCGCAGAGCCGCATCAAGGCGCTGGAGCGCATGCCGCAGATCGAGGCCGTGGTGGAGGACCGCGCCACGCAATTCTCCTTCCCCTCGCCCGAGGAACTGCCGCCCCCCATGCTGCAGCTGGACAATGTGGATATCGGCTATGACGGCAAGCCCATCCTCACCGGGGTCTCCCTCCGGCTGGACATGGAGGACCGCATCGCCCTGCTCGGCCAGAACGGCAACGGCAAATCCACCCTGGCCAAGCTGCTGGCAGGAAGACTGGAACCGCTGCGCGGGCGGCAATTCCGCACCAAGGGCCTGCGCGTGGGCTATTTCGCTCAGCACCAGGAAGATGATCTGGTGATGACGGACACGCCTTACGACCATCTGGCCCGCGCTTTGCCG
>JAQUAC010000352.1 GCA_028687415.1 Acidocella sp.
TGCGCGTTGCGCGGCGGCGAGCTGCCGCGAGTCTGGCAGGGATGAGGGAATAATGAATTTAACACCACGCGAGAAAGACAAACTGCTCATCGCCATGGCCGCGCTGGTGGCCCGCAAACGGCTGGAGCGTGGGGTGAAGCTGAACTACCCGGAGGCGGTGGCGTTGATCACGGATTTCGTGGTGGAAGGTGCCCGCGACGGCAAGCGCGTGGCGGAGTTGATGGAGGCGGGCGCGCATGTCGTCACCCGTGCTCAAGTGATGGAAGGAATCGCCGAGATGATTCACGACGTACAGGTGGAGGCCACCTTCCCCGACGGCACCAAGCTTGTCACCGTGCATGAGCCCATCCGATGATCCCGGGTGAGGTATTCACGCCGGAGGGCGAGATCGAGCTGAATGCCGGTCTGGAAAAAACCGTGCTCGGTGTTGCCAATACGGGTGACCGTCCGATCCAGGTCGGTAGCCATTACCACTTCGCCGAAACCAACGCCGCGCTGGCGTTCGACCGTGAAGCCGCGCATGGCAAGCGGCTGGACATCGCCGCCGGCACGGCCATCCGTTTCGAACCCGGCCAGAGCCGCGAGGTCACGCTGGTGCCCTTCCGCGGCGCGCGCCGGATTTTCGGTTTCCGTGGCCTCACCATGGGGGACGCAAAATAATGGCCCGCATCACCCGCGCCGCTTATGCTGACATGTTCGGCCCCACAGTAGGAGACCGCGTGCGTCTGGCTGATACCGAACTCTTCGCCGAGGTGGAGAAAGACTTCACCATTTACGGGGAGGAAGTAAAATTCGGCGGCGGCAAAGTCATCCGCGACGGCATGGGCCAGTCCCAGCTCGCCAACGCGCATGGCGCGGCGGATACCGTCATCACCAACGCCCTCATCATCGACCATTGGGGCATCGTCAAGGCCGACGTTGCAATCGTCGCTGGCCGCATCGCCAAAATCGGCAAGGCTGATAATCCGGACGTGCAGCCGGGCGTGGACATCATCATCGGGCCGGGCACCGAGATCATCGCGGGCGAGGGCAAGATTCTTACCGCTGGCGGCATCGACTCTCACATCCATTTCATCTGCCCGCAGCAGATCGAGGAAGCTTTGGCTTCCGGCATCACCACCATGGTCGGCGGCGGCACCGGCCCGGCCACCGGCACGGCGGCCACCACCTGCACACCGGGGCCATTCCACCTCGCGCGCATGCTGCAAGCGGCGGAAGCCTTTCCCATGAACCTCGCCTTCACCGGCAAGGGCAATGCCAGCCAGCCCGCGGCGCTGGAGGAAATGATCCGCGCCGGGGCATCCAGCCTCAAGCTGCACGAGGATTGGGGCACCACCCCGGCGGCGATCGATTGCTGCCTCTCAGTGGCGGACAGGTTCGACGTGCAGGTGATGATCCATACCGACACGCTGAACGAATCCGGCTTTGTCGAGGATACCATTGCCGCCTTCAAGGGCCGCACGATCCACGCCTTCCACACGGAAGGTGCGGGCGGGGGGCACGCGCCGGACATCATCCGCGTCGCGGGCCTGCCCAACGTGCTGCCCAGCTCCACCAACCCCACGCGCCCCTACACGGTGAACACGCTGGACGAGCATCTCGACATGCTCATGGTATGCCACCATCTTGACGCTTCCATCCCCGAGGACATCGCCTTCGCGGAATCGCGCATCCGCAAGGAGACCATCGCGGCGGAGGATATTCTGCACGATCTAGGCGCGCTCTCGATGATCTCGTCAGACAGCCAGGCGATGGGCCGTGTCGGCGAGGTTATCATCCGTACCTGGCAGACAGCGCATAAAATGAAACTGCAACGCGGCGCATTACCTGGCGATGGTGCGGCGGATAATGCCCGCATCAAGCGCTACATCGCCAAATACACCATCAACCCCGCCATCGCGCAGGGGCTATCCACGCATGTCGGCTCCATCGAACCCGGCAAGCTGGCCGATCTGGTGCTGTGGTCACCAGCATTTTTCGGCATCAAGCCGGATATGGTGCTGAAAGCGGGCAGCATCGCCATGGCCGCCATGGGCGACCCCAACGCCTCCATCCCCACGCCGCAGCCAGTGCATTACCGCCCGATGTTTGGGGCCTATGGCCGCGCATTGGTGGAATCCTCGCTACTCTTCGTCTCCCAGGCGGCGCTGGATGACGGCATCGCCCACCGCCTCGGCCTCACCCGCCCGCTGGCGGCGGTTAGCAACACACGCGGCGGCATCGGCAAAAAATCCATGATCCATAACGGCGCCACACCACATATCGAGGTGAACCCCGAGACCTATGAGGTCCGTGCCGATGGCGAGCTGCTGGTTTGTGAACCGGCGGAAACGCTGCCCATGGCCCAGAGGTATTTCCTGTTTTGATCCGCGCCTTGAAGCTCCTGCGCGCGGGCGAGTGGTCAGGTGCCGCACAAAGCGTGACGCTGGATTACGACCACCGCTTCCGCCGCCGCCTGCGTTTCCGCACCAGCCAGGGCACGGAAATCCTGCTGGATCTGCCCGAGGCTATTCATATCCATGAGGGCGACGCCCTGGCGCTGGAGGATGGCGGCCTCGTCGCCGTGCACGCGGCGGATGAAGCCCTGCTGCACATCACCGCGGCGCCAGATGCGCTCATCCGCCTCGCCTGGCATCTCGGCAACCGCCACCTCTCGGTGCAATTCCTGCCCGGCGCGCTGCGCATTCTGGACGACCACGTCATCGCCGCCATGGTGGCACAGCTCGGTGGACAGGTGAGCA
>JAQUAC010000053.1 GCA_028687415.1 Acidocella sp.
GCATTCCGGCCATCGAAGCCCTCGTCAACGATGCCGTCGCCAATGGCGCGGAATTGAAGACGGGCGGTCGCCGCATCGGCAACAAGGGCTATTTCTTCGAGCCGACCGTGCTGACGGACATCCCCGCCGACGCGCGCGTGCTGAACGAGGAGCCGTTCGGCCCGCTGGCGTTGTTCATGCCGTTCGCCACGTTTGACGACGCGATCACGGAAGCCAACCGCCTGCCTTATGGCCTGGCCTCCTATGCCTATACGCATAGCACCACCACCGCCACGGCGCTGGGCGCGCAGATTGAGGCTGGCATGGTGGCGATCAACCATCATGGCCTGGCTCTGCCGGAAACGCCGTTCGGCGGCGTGAAGGATAGCGGCTATGGCTCCGAGGGCGGGGCCGAGGGGCTTGAGCCCTATCTGGTCACCAAGTTCGTGACGCAGGCGAGCGCGTAAGCGGCGCCAAACAAACAAGGCGGTACCCTGGCGGGTGCCGCCTTTTTGATTCACACCCACCTGAAGGGAGGTCGCACGCTTGCTTCAACAGGCAGATAAGACGCCGTTATGGTCGTTGTATAACCAAGTGCTGCGCCATGCGCGCTATACCGATCTCACTCATGCTTTCATGCCCGGGCAGCCACATTTCCCGGCCTTCCCCGACGAGGCCAGGGAGACGCTGTTCACCGTGGCGGAACATGGGTTCGAGGTCATCCGCTATTCGCATGTCGGGCAATGGGGCACGCATGTGGACGCGCCGAGCCATTTCATTGCGGGCGGGCGGAGTGTGGACGAGATTCCCGTGACGGAGATGCTGCTGCCGCTGGTGGTGCTGGACATCAGCGCCCGCGCGGCGGCTGACCCGGACACCACGCCAACGCTGGCGGATGTCGAGGGCTGGGAGGCGCGGCATGGGCGCATTCCCGAGGGCGCGTTCGTGGCGCTGCGCACGGACTGGTCCAAGCGCTGGCCGGACCCGGTGGCCGTCGCCAACAAGGATGCCGCTGACGTGGCGCATTATCCCGGCTGGTCACGCGAGGTGCTGGAGCTGCTGATCGAGGGCCGCAAGGTGCGCGCTGTGGGCCATGAGGTGACGGATACGGACAGGGGGCTTTCCACCTCCAAGGGCGATTATGGGCTGGAGTCCTACGTGTTTAGCCAGAACCGCTGGCAGGTGGAGCTGATGGCGAATCTGGACCGGGTGCCGGAGGCTGGAGCGCTGCTATGGGCGAGCTGGCCGAAACCGCTGAAAGGCAGCGGGTTTCCGGCCAGACTCGTCGCCATTCATCCCTAAGCTCAGGCGGCGTTCGCCGCCGGGCCGTAGATCGCGCGCATGCGCTTTTTATCCAGCTTGCCGACGGAGGTTTTCTCCAGCTCCTGGGCAAAGATGACCTGATCCGGGATGGCGTAGCGGGACAGCTCGCCCGCCTCCACCCGCTTGCGCACTTCGGCCTTCAGATCATCCTCCGTGGCCTCGGCATCGGGTCTCAGCACTACCACGGCAATGGGCCGCTCGCCCCAGCGGGCGTTCTCTATGCCGATGACGGCGCATTCATTCACCGCCGGGTGGTGCAACAGGATGTTCTCCAGCGTCAGCGAGGAAATCCACTCGCCGCCGGTCTTGATGACATCCTTGCTGCGGTCGAGGATGTGCAGGTAGCCGTCCGGGTCGATGGTGCCGATATCCCCCGTATGCAGCCAGCCGCCGTGCCACAGCGTTTCTGAGGCTTCCGGGTTCTTGGTGTAGCCTGCCGTGAGGCTGGGGGTGCGGGCGACGATCTCGCCCACGCTCTGCCCATCATGTGGCAGGGCATTCATGTCCTCGTCTACCACGGCGATCTCGGCCAGCGCGCCGGGCAGGCCGGTGGTGCAGCGGATCGCCACGTCTTTCTCCGAGCCGGGCTCGCCTGGGTCGCTGTCGAGCTTCAACTGCGCCAGTGTGAGGATGGGGCAGGTCTCGGACATGCCGTAGCCGGTGAACACGTCAAGCCCGCGCGCCAGGGCGGCGCGGCAGAGCGATGGCGGCAGCGCCGAGCCGCCGATAACGACGTGCCAGCCACGCAGATCGATATCCTGCGCCTCGGGCGCGCTGAGGATCATGTGCAGGATGGTCGGCACGCAATGGGAGATGGTGACATTCTCCGTGGCCAGCAGCTTCAGCACCGTGGCGGGCAGGAAGCGGCCCGGATACACCTGCTGCATGCCCATCAGCGTGGCGACGTAAGGGAAACCCCAGGCATGGACATGGAACATCGGGGTGAGGGGGAGGTATACATCCTCGCGCGAGATGCGCCCGTTCACCCCGGCCATGAGGAAGGTTGACATCAGGGTAAGCGTGTGCAGCACCAGCTGACGGTGGGTGAAGTACACGCCCTTGGGCTGTCCGGTGGTGCCGGTGGTGTAGAAGGTGGTGGCGATGGTGTTCTCGTCGAAATCCGGGAACTCAGGCACTGGCGTGGCGGCGGCCAGCAGGGCCTCGTATTCCCCGGCATAAAGCGCATCGCCGATGGCACCTTCCTCGCCGTCATCGGTCAGGCAGATGATATGCCGGAGCCGGGGCAGCTTGTGGCGGATCTGCTCAAAAACCGGGTAGAAATCCTTGTTGATGAGCAGGATTTCAGCCTCGGCATGGTCGATTGTGTAGGCGATCTGCTCCGGGCTCAGGCGGATATTCACCATCATCAGCGTGCAGCCCAACATGGGCACGGCGAAATAGGCTTCCAGATAGCGGTGTGAATCCCAGTCCATCACCGCCACGCGCGTGTTGGCCATGGCCCCCAGCGCACCGAGAACGCCGCCGAACTGGTGGATTCGCGCGGCTAGCGTGGGGTAGCTGAAGCGCTGGGCGCCGCGATAGACGATCTCCTTACGGCTGGCCTGGGCCAGCGGGGTTTTGAGCAGGTTCTTGATAAGCAGCTGGTAATCCTGGGCCGGCATATTTTCGCTCCCGGTTTATTTTGGTTGGGGCGATAATGTCGGGTTTCAGCGTCTTGGCAAGCAAAAACTAAGCAAGGTTTACGTGGTCTTGCCGCGGATCAATTCCAGCGCGCGGATGAAGGCGGTCTCAATGTCCATTTCGGTGGTGTCGAAAATCGTCGCATCCGGGGCCGGAACCAGCGGGGCGGTGGCGCGCTTGCTGTCGGCTTCGTCGCGAGCTTGCAGGTCGGCGGTCACGTCCTCGAGTGAAACATCCTCGCCACGGGAGCGCAGCTCTGTGTGGCGGCGCTGGGCGCGGGCGGGGACGCTGGCGGTGACAAAGAGTTTTACCTCGGCGCCGGGGAAAATGACGGTGCCGATGTCCCGTCCGTCCAGTACTGCCCCGTGGGTGGTGCCGAAATTGCGCTGGAACTCCAGCAGCGCCTGGCGCACCGCGGGAATGGCGGCAACCTGGCTGGCGGCGAGGGAGGTGGCCGGGTCGCGCAAATCACTGCGGTTCAAATCCGTTTGGCCGAGGGATTTGGCGGCGGTGAGGGCGGCATCTGTGTCTGCCGGGCTGGCGCCGGAGTCCAGCACGCGCTTGGCGGTGGCGCGGTAGAGGATGCCCGTGTCCAGATAAGGCAGGTTCAGGGTGGCGGCTATGCGGCGGGCAAGCGTGCCCTTGCCGGCGGCGGCGGGGCCGTCAATGGCGATAATCATGCAGCCTCCATGTGCGCGCCGAGCTTGCGCATGAGATTCAGAAAACCGGGGAAGGATGTGTCGATGAAGCTGGCGTCGTCGATCTGCACCGGCGCCGCGCTGGCTTGGCCCAGCACCAGGGCCGACATGGCGAGGCGGTGGTCCATGTGCGTCTCCACCAGCCCGCCGCCGGGGATGCTGCCGGTGCCATGGATGATGAGGTCGTCGCCCTCGATCTCCACCCGCACACCATTCACGCGCAGCAGGGCGGCGGTGGCGGTCAGGCGGTCGGATTCCTTCACCCGCAGCTCCGCGAGGCCGCGCAGGCGGGAGGTGCCATTTGCGGCGGCGCAGAGTACGGCGAGGATCGGGTATTCGTCGATCATGCTGGGGGCGCGCTCAGGCGGCACGTCCACGGCGCGGAGTTCGGTGTAGTCCACCACGATGTCACCAACCGGCTCGCCGCCCTGGGTGCGGGCGTTGCGGATGGCGAGGGGGGCGCCCATCTCGCGCAGAGTGTCGAACAGTCCGGTGCGCAGCTTGTTCAGCCCCACGCCCTCGACGATGAGGTGTGACCCCGGCACCAGCAGCCCGGCGGCGATGGGGAAGGCGGCGGAGGACGGATCGCCCGGCACCACCACATCCGCTGCCCGCAGCTCCGGCTGGCCGGTGAGGCGGATGATTAGCCCGCGCCCGGCTTGGGTGACTTTCACCACGGCGCCGAAATGCGTGAGCATGTTCTCGGAATGGTCGCGGGTGGGTTCGGGCTCTTCAACCTCGGTGATGCCGCGCGCATTGAGGCCCGCGAGCAGAATGGCGGATTTCACCTGTGCCGAGGCCACCGGCAGGCGGTAGGTGATGGGCAGCGGGTCGCGGGCGCCCAGAATGGTGAGCGGCAGGCGGTTGCCAGCGCGGGCAAAGAATTGCGCGCCGGAGGCTTTCAGCGGCTCCACCACGCGGCCCATCGGGCGTTTGCGCAGGCTGGCGTCGCCGGTCATCACGGCGTAGATTTCATGTGTGGCGAGAATGCCGGCCAGAAGCCGGGCAGCTGTGCCGGAGTTTCCCATATCCAGCACATCCGCTGGTTCGGTTAGCCCGCCAATGCCGCGCCCGGCGACCAGCCAGTCCGCGCCGTCTTGCGAAATTTCAGCCCCCAGGGCGCGCATGGCGGCGGCGGTGCGCAGCACGTCCTCACCCTCCAGCAGGCCGGTGATGCGCGTCTGGCCCACCGCCAGCGCGCCGAACATGAGCGCGCGGTGGCTGATGGATTTGTCGCCAGGCACGCTAAGTGTGCCGGTGAGCGGGGCCGCCGGGCGGGCGGCGCGGTGCGGGCGGGGGGTGAGCGATTCCATGCCGGGCGATTAGCATAAGGGAATGGGTTTGACATAGCGGAGCGGGCATGGCATCGCGCCGCCCTTGATAGATATTTCCGAATTGATTTGAGGTTGAACATGGCGAAACCGGAGCTTGGTGAAAAGCGTACCTGCGTGTCCTGTGGCGCGCGGTTTTTCGACCTCGGCAAGGAGCCGGCGGTGTGCCCGAAATGCGCGACAGAGCAGCCGGCCGAGCAGCCGCGCCTGAAGCGCGCGGCACCTATGCCGGAAGACGTGAAGAAAGTGGCCAAACCCGCCACGATTGACGCGGATGACGTGGATGTGGAGGTTGCTGACGACGCTGACGAGGATCTGCTGGAAGAGGCGGATGATCTCGATGACGACGCGGATGTGATTGAGGCGGATATCGACGTGCAGACCGAAGGCAATGACGACGAGCGGTAAGCGCGACGTCTGCCCCTGAAGAAACCCGGCTTTATGCCGGGTTTTTTATTGTGCGTGCTTCCAGGCCAGGGCGGCTTTCAGGTGCGCGGTGCGCTTGGGCGCGCTCCAGGGGCCGAGTACCACCAGGGGAATGCCGATTGGCGGCTTCACCGCGGGGCTGAGCAGCAGGCGCAGGGCCAGGGCGGAGTCGGCGATGTCTATGCCGCTGCCGCTGGCGGCGCTGGCGTTGCCGTCCGGGCCGGTGAGGCTGGCTTGGGTGATGTTGCAATTGCCGTTGGCGAAGGTGCCGGAGAGGCTGAGCGTGGAGAACGGCGTGGTGCCGCTATTCGCCGCGATGAGCAGGCGGCGCGTGGCCCCCGGCTTGCCTAGCGCGGCGCTGAGGCCGGCCAGGCTGAAACCGCGCAATCTGCCTTGCGTGGCGGTGAGCGTGGCGCTGCCCGCCAGCGTGGCGGCCCAGAGCTTGGGCGTATAGCCGCTGGCGGTGAGCGCGGCGGTGGCGCCGAGCGTGCCGGCGGGGAATGTGTAGGGGAAGGCAACTGGCAGGCTGAAGGCGGTGGCGGCAACGTTCTGGGCCAGCAGCTTGAGCGTGAAGGCCGGGAGCGCCGTGGGGCTGAGCTTGGCGGCGAGGCTGCCGGAGAGCGTGCCGTCGCCCAGGCTGGCTCTGTTCAGGGTGAGGGTGGCGGTGCTGTTGCTGAGGTCAAGGTTTGCCGTGCTGGGGCCGAGGATCTGTGTATCGGCATACAGCACCCGGTTGGCTGAGAGGCTGAGCCGCCCTTGCAGAGGCAGCGTGCCGGGCAGAGGCAGGCTGGCGGGGATGGGCGGCAGGGCCAGCGTGTCCGCGTCTATCTGCCCGGAGAGTGTGTTGTTGTTCACCAGCACGCGGCCATTGGCGGTAAGCGCGCCGAAGGAGAGCACGAAATCGTTGAACCCCCACTGCGTGGCCGAAGCGGTAAAATTGGCGCGCAGGGCGATGGAGCCGGGGCCGGGGAAAGCCACGCCCTGGTCCAGCCCGAAGAGCTTCATGGCGGCGATGGCGCTGGGGTGGCGTAGCGAGAGCGCGCCGCTGGCGCTGCCATGCGTGAGGTCGATGACCGGGGCGGCGGTGAGGGTGAAATCGCCCAGGGTGAGCACGGCGCTGGTGGCGAGCGCGCTGGCCGGGCCTTGAGCAGCCAGAGCCAGGCTGAGGCGCGGGGGGGAGGTGGAGCCGGCTTGGGTCAGCAGGGGGGAGAGCGGGGCCCATCCGGCGGGCAGCATGGCAGCCAGCGGGATGGCGGAGGGGATGTTAATGAAGCCCTGCGCGGCGGTGACACGGCCGGAGGCGTCCAGCGTGAAGCTGCCGGCGGCGAGCCCGCCATATAGTTTGGCGGAGACGCGGCGGATGTTCAGCGTGCCGTCCAGCTCCGCGTCCAGCGCCAGGTTTTGCAGCTTTACCGGCCCAGCCTCGGCGTGGGCGACGGTGATCTCGCCATCGGCGGTGAAGCCGCTGCCGGGAAGCTGCATTAGCCAGGCGGAGAGCGGGGCCAAAGCAAGATGGTCGAAGGCGAGCTGCCCGGCGGCGTGGCCGGGGGCTAGAATGAGGCTGCCGGTGAGGTGGTCTGTGCCCAGCGTGCCGGAGAGGTCGCGCAGCACGGGTTGGCTGGCGGTGCCGGAGAGGCTGGCTGTGAGCTTCGCGCTGCGCCAGCTCTCCGGCGGGGCGGGCAGGGTGTAGGCGGTGAACAAGGCAGGCAGGTCAGGCGCGGTGAGGCTGGCCTGGCCGGAAAGCGCGCCGCCGGGGGGGAAGGCGAGTGTGCCGGTAACACCGCCGCCGCCCGGTAGGCCGAGGCTGAGGGCGGAGATTTTCACCCCTGCCGGGCCGGTGGACAGGTCTGTCCGCAAGGACGGGAAAACATGGCCGCCCAGCGTGACGTTGCTGGCGGTGAGGTTGAGGCTGACCGGTAAAGTAAGGGGTGGCGGGGTCTGCGCCAGCAGCGCGTCCAGGTTCAGGTTCTGGCCGACGAGATTGGCGGTGATCGCGGTGGGGGAGAAGCCAAGCGTGGCGGTGCCGGTGAGGGTGGTGCCGCCCTGGCGCAGCGAGAGGTTGGAGATGGTGAGGCTGTCGCCGTTAGCGGTGAGGGCGGCGGTGCCGGTAATGCTGTGTGGTAAAGTGAGGCTGAGCTTGCCGGTGAGCGTGCTCTCGCTGTTCAGCGTGCCGGAAATTTTGCCGCTGGCGCCCATGCCGCTGGCTTGTACGGAGAGCGGGGAGGTGCCGTCTGGCGCCAGCTGGCCCAGCGCCAAGCTGAGGGTGAGGGGTAGTCCCTCGACCGCGCCATTGCCGGAGACGCTGACCGCGCCATTCTGGCCGGTGAAGATGTCGGCGCTGACGCCGGTGAATTCGGCGGCGCCGAAATGCAGGGTGGCGTTGTTGAGATGCGCGTGCAACGCCGCCAGCCAGGGCGGCGGGGCGACGGCTCTGGGGCCGTTGGGCAGCGGCCAGGGGAAGGTGATGCTGGGCGAATCGAGGTTGAGCACCTGCACGGCGAGCTGGCCATGCAACAGGGCAGGCAGGGAGATATCCAGCGCCAGGGCCTTGGCGGTGATGATCTCGTTATTCGGGCCTGTGATGGTGATGCGTGTGGCGCTGATTTCCGGGCGCGGCAGCAAGGAGAGCGAGAGATTGCCCGCGATGCTCACCTGGCGCCCCGTGAGGTTGGAGGCGAAGCGCTCAATGGTGTGGCGGTGCGCGGCAGAGGAGACGAACCCAGGCAGCGCCAGCAGAAGTGCCAGTAGCAGGGCCAGAATCCCGCCGGGGATGAGCCAGAGGAGATGCTTTTTCAAAACGAACCGTACCCGCCGCCGCCGGGGGTTTCGATGATGAAGGCGTCGCCCGCTTCGAGCTGCGCCTGGGCGCTGCCGGGCAGGGATTCGATGGCGCCGTTGGCGCGTTCCACGAATTGTGTCCCGCACGCGCCGGGGCTGCCGCCTGCGAGGCCGAAGGGCGGTATGGTGCGGCGCGACGCGGTGATGGTGGCGGTCATGGGTTCTAAAAACCGGATTTTACGGATAACGCCATCCCCGCCGGTGAATTTTCCGCTGCCGCCGGAACCAAAGCGGATGGAAAATGCCTCCACGCGCACGGGGTAGCGCAGCTCCAGCACCTCGGGGTCTGTTATGCGGGTGTTGGTCATGTGCGTGTGCACCGCCGAGCAGCCGTTGAAGCCGGGGCCCGCGCCAGCACCGCCGCAGATGGTCTCGTAATACTGGTAGCGGGCATTGCCGAAGAGGAAATTATTCATGGTGGCCTGGGCGGAGGCACAGGCCCCCATGGCCCCCAGCAGCGCCACGGTCACGGCCTGGGAAACCTCGGTATTGCCCGCCACCACGGCCGAGCCGGGCGGGGGGGAGAGGAAGCTGCCCTCGGGGATGATGATGGTCAGCGGCTTCAGGCAACCCTCGTTCAACGGGATGTCCGTGCCGGTGAGGCAGCGGAAGGAATACAGCACGGCAGCGGTGGTGACGGCCTGCGGGGCGTTGAAATTGCCCTGGCTGGCGACACCCGTGCCTGTGAAGTCCACGGTGGCGGATGCGGTTTCACGGTTGATGCGCAGGGCGACGCGCAGGGGCGTGCCGTCATCCATGCTATAAGCGAAATCGGCATCATGCAGGCGGAGGATGGCGGCGCGGATGGCGGCTTCGGCATTGTTCATCACATGCCGCATATAGGCGCGCACCACGCCCCAGCCGTACCGCGCGGTGACGGTTTGTAGCGCCGTGGCGGCGGTGGCGTTGGCGGCGATCTGCGCCTTGATGTCGGCGACGTTCTGATCCGGGTTGCGGGCGGGGTATTTGGCGCCCGCCAGGATGGCGCGGAAGGCTGGCTCTTGAAACTGCCCGGCTGCGACGAGAAGGAAATTGTCGATCACAACCCCTTCTTCTTCAAGCGTTTTGGAGAAAGGCGGGGTGGAGCCGGGGGTGAGGCCGCCGATATCGGCATGGTGGCCCCGGCAGGCGGTGAAGAAGCGGATTTCCGCGCCGGTATCGTCAAAGACCGGGGTGATGAGGGTGATGTCAGGCAGATGGGTGCCGCCCGCGTAGGGGTTGTTCAGGGCCACGGCGTCGCCGGGTTTGAGCGTGGCGCCGCGGAGCCGGATGACGTGCCGGACAGAGGCGCCCATGGCGCCCAGATGCACCGGCACGTGTGGGGCGTTGGCGACGAGATTACCCTCGGTGTCGAAGATCGCGCAGGAGAAATCCAGGCGCTCCTTGATGTTCACGCTTTGCGCGGTGTTGCGCAGTACCGCGCCCGCTTGCTCGGCGATGGCCATGAACAAATTGGCGAAGAGTTCCAACTGCACCGGGTCGGGCGTGCCGGCCTCGGCGATGCGCGCCTGGGCGCGGGGGGCGGCGCGGCGCAGGATGCAGTGGTTTTGTGGCGTGATTTCCGCGACCCAGCCCGGTTCAATGACGGTGGTGGCGATGGCCTCGCGCAGAATGGCCGGGCCGGGGATGGTTGCGCCTGCTCCCAGGGCGTCACGGTCATAGACCGGGGTTGCATGCGCCGCGCCGCCGGTGAACATGGCGATGGTCTCGAGCGGGGAGGGCTGTGGCGCGGCGGGGATTTCGGGTTCAGCCAGGGGCTCGCCGGGGGCGGAGGCTTCCACCAGCACGGTTTCCGCCACCAGCGGTTTCTCGGGCGTGGTGAAGCCGAAGAGGCGCTGATGCGCGGTGGCAAACTCCGCGCACATTTGACTGTGATTACTGAATTTTACCGGTAGGGCGGTGTCCGTGCCCGCGTAGCGCAGCAGGATGGTGGTGGTGTGGGTGATGGCGGCGCCCTGGGTTTGGGTGCGCAGCGAGGCTTCGGCCTCATTCGTCAGGCGGTTGGCTATGGTTTTTAGCGTGGCTAAGGCGTCGGGCGTGAAGGGTATTTCCACCGCCTGCTCGCGCAGGAGCGAAAAATCCGACAGGCCGATGCCGTAGGCGGAGAGCACGCCAGCCAGGGGGTGGATAAACACCTTGTTCATGCCCAGCTCGTCGGCCACCTGGGCGGCATGCTGACCGCCCGCGCCGCCGAAGCAGACCAGGGCGAAGTTTTGCGGGTCCAGCCCCTTTTGCACTGAGATCTGGCGGATGGCCTGGGCCATGTTGGCCACAGCGATCTGGACGAAGCCCTCGGCCAGCGCCTCCGGCGTGGTGGCGCGGCCGGTGGCGGCGGAAACTTCCTCTGCCAGGGTGGTGAATTTTTTGCGCACGATGGCGGTGTCCAAAGGCTGGTCGCCGTTGGGGCCGAAGATGGCGGGGAAGTGCTCGGGCAGGATTTTGCCGAGGAGCACGTTGGCGTCCGTGACCGTGAGGGGGCCGCCCTTGCGGTAGCAGGCCGGGCCGGGATTGGCCCCGGCGCTCTCCGGGCCGGCGCGCAGGCGGGCGCCGTCAAAACTCAGAATGGAGCCGCCGCCCGCCGCCACGGTGTTGATGGCGAGCATGGGCGCGCGCAGGCGCACGCCCGCGATCTCGGTTTCCAGGCTGCGTTGGAAGGCGCCGTCGTACAGGGCGACGTCGGTGCTGGTGCCGCCCATGTCGAACCCGATGACGGCGTTGAACCCGG
>JAQUAC010000054.1 GCA_028687415.1 Acidocella sp.
ACTGATGGGTGGTTTTACACAAACGGTTTATGACGCCCAAAGATGGAGCGGTGGCTGGGTCTATGATCCTGAGAGCGGGAAGACCTATTCAGGTCAAATGTGGCTCGATGGACCTGATAAACTGAAGCTTCGGGGCTACGTGTTCCTGCCCCTGTTTGGCCGCAGTGAAACCTTTACGCGGGAGACGGGGCCTATCAACCGTTGTTCAGCTGTCCCAGGAGGATAAAAGCGATCTTGGTGTTTACTGTGTTTTAGGCTGTATCGTTAAGCGAGGAAAAACAAAAGTGCCAAGCGGTCATGCGGCGGGTGTAGGGCAAAGAGGCGGGCGGGCTAAATAGGGGAGGGCTTATGGGGCTTCTGCCGGGTGCACCGGATTTATGCATAGAGAAGGCGCACTTTAAACTAGGGTGGCTGGTGCGGAAATCGTGATTTTTGAAAAATTACTCCTTTGAGTAAAATTACTCCTATGCAGAGTAAAATAATAAATGTAATGTGGAGCCTGTAACAGGAGGCAATCATGCATCAGCTCCAGAAAATCGATATCGATTGGGATATTCACCGACTCATTGAAGCGGAACGGCAAGGATTTGATGAACCGCCCTTCCTTGCTTTGCGACGCCTTCTTAAGCTTCCACCAATTACGACAACCGAGGCGAGCGATCAGGATGACACGCCAGAAATGCTAAAAGCAAAATCTGTGAGAAAAGGCCTCCCTTGGGTTGAGGATGGTGTCATCGTTCCTCATGGTTCCTTTGCGCGCATGGAGTACGACCGTGGGCGGCAGGTTTACGAAGGCCAATTCTTAAACGGACGCTTGGTGGTTGATGGCGAGTCCTTCGATACGCTGTCTGCGGCTGCATCAGCCCTTGCCGTGACGAAAAATGGCAAGAAGACTCGTCTTAACGGTTGGGAATACTGGCAGGTCCGAATTCCCGGAGAGCTGTTCTTCAAGTCGCTAAAGCAAATGCGGGATCAATAGCTGTAGAGGCTTGCAGTCATCGGCACTCGTGATCGCAAACACAGCGGGTTTGTGCTCGGATTATCTACCAAAGAGCGAGGCTAAGTGCTCACATTAATTGCCAATGTATTTGCCATCAGACGGGTCTGTTCACATTGCGCGCCAATGGCAATAAGGGGGTTGATTCCGGCAGGTGCGGAATTCTTGAATTCTGCACCAACCGGACGGCCTAAATACTCCCCCCACCAGCAGGAGAAACTCTATCACAATTCCGGAACGATCACTCGCCCCTAAACATCATTAATCCCCGCCCGCGTCGCCTGCCAGCGCCAGGAATCTCGGCACATATCCTCCACGTCCAGCTTCGCCTTCCAGCCGAATGTTTTCTCCGCCAGCGCCGGGTTGGCATAATACGAAGCGACATCCCCCGGCCGCCGGGGGGCCACAACCACCGGAATCTCCCGCCCTGTCGCGCGCTCAAACGCATGCACCAAATTCAGCACGGACGTGCCCTCGCCGGTGCCGAGATTCACAGTAATAGACACGTCATTTGCAAAAATATGTTCCAGCGCCAGCGCGTGCGCCTCGGCCAGATCCATCACATGAATATAGTCGCGCACCCCGGTGCCGTCCGGCGTGTCGTAATCATTGCCGAACACGTTCAGATGCGGGCGCTCGCCCGTCGCCACCTGTGAAACATAAGGCATCAAATTATTCGGCACGCCGCGCGGGGTTTCACCGATCTGCGCGCTGGAATGCGCCCCCACCGGGTTGAAGTAGCGCAGATTGGCAGCCGCGCGCAGCTTGCCCGTGCGCGCCAGATCGCGGATCAAATCCTCCATCACCAGCTTGGTTCGGCCATAGATATTCTCCACCCGCGTCGGTGCATCCTCCAAAATGGGCGAGGCATCCGGCTGCCCGTACACGGTGGCGGAGGAGGAGAACACAATGCGCCCAACCCCGCATGCCTGCATGGCCTGGAGCAGGCGGATCGTGCCGATGATGTTCATGTCGTAATACAGCAGCGGGTCGGCCTCGGACTCTCCCACCGCCTTCAGTGCCGCGAAATGGATGACCGCATCAACGGGGTGTGCCTTTAGCGCCGCCACCACGGCGGCGGTGTCGCGGATATCGGCTTCAATCACCGGCATCTTTTGCCCGGTCAGCCGCTCCAGCCGCGCCGGCACGTCCCGTTCCGCATTGGCGAAATTGTCGAGGATGACGACCTCATGCCCGCGTGCGGCCAGTACCGTGGCGGTGTGCGACCCAATATATCCCGCTCCACCCGTCAACAATACGCGCATGGCTTTAAATCCTCGTGATTGACCATTTGACATGCTGCGGTCCGTCCTGATGCCCGGCGAGCACGATCTGCTCAGCGCGGCGTGGCTCGGACTGGCCGAAATACACGCTTTCCTCAATGCGAATGGGCGCGCCTTCTGCCCGCAGCCGGAAGCCAAGCCCGCTCGGCGTGCGCAGCAGCACGGCTTCGTTATCCTGTTGCAGGCTGGCGATGACGTTGGGGTGCAGATGGAAGCGTATGGTGAAGGGCTGCGGCGTCGCAGCCTCGATCAGATCTTCGCCCAGCAGCTCCTCGCCATTCTCCGCCAGTCCCAGCCGGCGGTGATGCACGGCGCCGAACAGCTTGCTCCAGCCATCATGGTTGGCCTCGATCCATGAGACCCCGCCGAAATCCTGGCGGCTGACATTCACGTTTTCCGGGCGGCGGCCAAGGCCGGTTTTCTGCACCTCGGAGGACGAGACATCGGCGATGGTCAGTGTGGAATGCGCCGCCGTGCCGCGCAGGGCGGCGGACCATTCGCTGGCCATTGTCGGGGCGGCGCCACAATTGGCGATCAGCCTTTCCTTGCCGAAGGAGAATTCAAAGCTGAGTGTGCCCGCATGGGCGAAGCGGTCCAGCCCTGGCGGGGCAGGGGTGCCGGCATCCATGAACAGCACGGATTTTCCGGCGGCGACGCGGAACAGCCCGCAATGGGCCAGCGGCGCCAGCACACCACGCGCGCGCCCGGCCTGGGCCAGCACAAGGTCGATAAGGCTTGCCAGCTCCTCTTTGGAGCCATTGAACAGAGCCAGACCGCCATCCGCATGGCGCAGGGCGCGCATGGCGGCGGCGGCGCGCTCCACGGTGGCAAGCAGTTCAGAGGGCGGCGTTTGGCCCGCAGCCTGCAACAAGGCGCGCAGCTCGGTCAGGTCCTGCAAGGCCGCCAGATGTGCCGCCGGGCTGCGCTCCACATGACAGCCATCGGTGAAAAATTGCCGTCCCAGCTCGGGGGGAAGGAATTTCAGCACGCGCGGCAGATAGGGCGCATGCTCCGGCATGGCGATGGCGGCGGCAGCCAAGCCCTTCAGCGCGGTAAGTGCCCGCCCGTCAGTAAACTCCGCCGGCAGTGCCGCGGAGAGGCTGCGCGCATCCTGCACCAGCCTGCCCATCAGCCGTTGGCGGAAATCGTCATCCGCCGATGCGGCGAAGAAATCGTAATGCCCAAGCCAAGCAGCAAGGCGTGCCCCCGCCACGTCCGGCGCTTGCGCCACCGGGTCCAGCCGGTGCGTGTCCATGAAGTCAGAGACCAGGGCGCGGGCGCGCGAGCGCGCGGCGTCGGTGCCCAGGGCCCGCAGGTCGCGCAGCCAGGTAAAGCCGTGTGCATGGGCGCGTAGCAGCCGCGTGGCGTTGGCGGCTGCGAAAATCTCCGGCGTCATGGCCAGAATGGCCCCGCCGAACTCCAGTTCGGATTTCACGAGGCGTGCCCCCCGGCTGGGGTCGCCCGGCCAGGGATCGCGCAGGGAGAGCGCCGGGGCATCTGGCGCATGTGGCGTGCGCAGGTTCTGCAATCTGCTCAGCAGTGTGCGTGCCTGGCGCCCGAAGCTGGGCTGGGGGGGGCGCTCTTGTTCCGTCATCCGGTGCCGGCTGCGGCGTTGAGGGCGGAGGTGGCGGGGGCGGCGGCGCGCAGCGCGGTTATGGCGGCGGCATAATCCGGCGCCCCATACACAGCGGTGCCGGCGATAAGACAATTGGCCCCCGCGCGCAGCACCTCGTGCGCGGTTTTTGGCGTGATGCCGCCGTCGATCTGCAAGACGATGTCCCGTCCGGTCTCGTCGATCATCCGCCTCAGCGTGGCGATCTTAGCGAGTTGGGAGGCGATGAAAGCCTGCCCGCCGAAGCCGGGGTTCACGGTCATGACCATGATGATATCAGTGAGGTCGAGCACGTTCACCACCGCCTCAACCGGCGTGGCCGGGTTCAGCACCACGCCGGCCTTTTTGCCCAGCGAGCGGATGAGCTGCAGCGTGCGGTGCAGATGCGGCCCGGATTCCGGATGCACCGAGATATGGTCTGCCCCTGCTTCGGCGAAGGCGGTGATATAAGGGTCGGCGGGAGCGATCATCAGATGCACATCCATGGGCATGGAGGTGTGCTTGCGCAGCGCCTTTACCACCAGCGGGCCGAAGGTAATGTTGGGCACGAAATGCCCGTCCATCACGTCCAGATGCAGCCAGTCCGCCCCGGCTTGTTCCACGGCGCGGGTCTCCTCGCCCAGGCGGGCGAAATCCGCGGCGAGGAGGGAGGGGGCGATGAGCGGGCGAGTCGGGGACGTAATCATGATGTGCGTTTGTAGCCGGGGGCAGGCGGCATTCACAAGCGGGTGAATTTGAAAGCTGACGGATTATGGTTGATAACGGAGTTGTAATGTCAGATGCCGCGCAGCAAGTCTCTCAGATACGGGTTCGGCCCCGTGTGGCCGTCGTTTTTACCATGGCGTTGCTTGGTGTGCTGTATGTCATTTATCTGATAAGCACGATCAACCTGATGATCGCGATGCGGGCCGGGCCCCCCACGCTGACCCTGGCGCATGAACTGCCGCAATCGGATTTTGGACTGTTCTGGTGCGCGGGCAAAGGGCTATTCGCTCAGGCGGTAGCAAGATTTGGCATTGAGGCACCCGGCACGCAGGTCTTTTTGCGGACATGCCAAGTAAATATTCTTTCTGGGGCTGCGCCTGCGGCTTTGGCTTGGCCGTACCCGCCGCTGGCCGGGTTTTTGGTGGTGCCATTTTCGTTTATCCCCCTGGCGGTAAGTTTCTGGGTATGGCGAGCGTTTTCCGTGGTGATTGCGGGGGGCCTGCTGCGCCGCGCCGGGCTCGGCTGGGGCGTAATCGTGGCCGGTCTGGCAAGCACCGCGGCACTGCACGACCTTGTGGGCGGGCAGAACGGCACGCTGATTGCGGGTGTGCTGGTTTCGGCCTTGCTGTTGGCGGAAACGCGGCCCGGCTTGGCGGGCCTGCTGGCGGGCTTGCTGGCGGTAAAGCCACAGACGGCGCTGGTGTTTCCAGCCATCGTGCTCCGGCCCAGGGGGATGAAGATGCTGCTGGCGGGCCTTCTCACGGTGTTGGCCATTGTGGCGCTGTCTTTGGCAGTATGGGGGACGGAGGGCTGGATTTGGTTCTTCAAGGTGGCGGAGCCGGACGAGATGAAGCAGGCGGCCGCGCCTTTTACTGTATTTTTTCCGGCGGCGGGCATCACCGTGTTTTCCATGGCGCGCAGCTTGGGGGCCGGGTTGCATGCCGCCTGGGCTTGGCAAGCGGCAAGCAGCGTGGCCGCGCTGGGGCTGACCTGGGGGGCATGGCGACCCGGTGCGATGACCCCGCAGCCTCGCATGGCGCTCACCTGTGCGCTCAGCGTGCTGGCCATGCCGCATGGCTTTGCCTACGATCTTGTGGCGTTTTCCATAGGCATGGCCGCCTTATATCCTCGGGCCGGTGGGTGGGAGCGCCTAACGCTAGGCCTGCTCTGGCTGATGGGCGGCTACACGATTACGCTGGCGAACTATACCGGGCTGGTGCTGTTCCCGGTATTCGCCGTGCTTGGCGCGGCGTTGGCCTGGCGGCTCAGGGCTTCACCAGCCGCGCGATAAAGAATCCATCCATGCCGCCAAGCTCGGGCCAGAGGCCGGGATGGGTGCGGATATCGCCCTGCGGCGTCACCGCGTCCGGCAGCTCCGGCAGGTCGAGCGGTTCACGCCGCAGCCCCAGCCGGGCGCAGGCGGCGTCGATCCGGGCAGCGCCTTCCTCCGGCTGCAAGGAGCAAACGGCATAGATCAACCGTCCGCCGGGGGCGAGCATCTCCGCCGCCGCGTCCAGCAACGCGTCCTGCGCCTTGGTCAGGGTCGCGATGTCCCGTGGCTTGCGCAGATGCAGCAGCTCCGGGTGGCGGCGCGCCGTGCCGGTGGCGCTGCAGGGTGCATCCAGCAAAATGGCCGGAAACGCCTCCGCCGGGCGCCAGGTGGACGCGTCCGCCAGCACGGTCTCCACGGTCAGGTTCAGCCGCTTCATGTTGCCTTTCAGCGTGCCCATGCGGGCCTTGTCTCGCTCCACCGCCGTCACCACCGCGCCGGCGGCGGCGAGTTGCGCCGTCTTGCCGCCGGGGGCGGCGCATAGATCGAGCACGCGCTCTCCCGGTTGCGGGGCCAGCAGCTTCGCCGGCAGGGCGGCGGCGGCATCCTGTACCCAGATCTTGCCCTCAATGAAGCCCGGCAGTTCGCCGACCGGCGTTCCGGGCGGAAACCGCACTGAGCCGGTGGGCAGCGGTTCGCCGCCCGTAACGGCAAAGCCGGGCATGGCGGAAATATCCAGCGGTGCCTCATGCGCGTGCGCGGCGGCAATGATGCGCGCCTGCGCCCCCCAACTCGCCCAGGCCCAGGAGGGCGTATCCAGGCGCGGCATATCCAGCTCGTCCAGCGCCTCGCGCCCGCCGGCCACCACCTTGCGCAGCACGGCGTTCACCAGCCCGGCGAAGGGTTCCAGCTTCTTGCTCCGCGCCAAATCAACCGCCGTGCCCACCGCCGCATGCGGCGGCGCATCCAGCAGCAGAAAGGCGGCGGCACCCAGGCGCAGAATGTTACGCACAGCCGGTGGTGGCTCGCGGCGCAGCAGCGGCTCCAGCACCGAATCCAGTGTTCCAGTATGGCGCAGAACGGCGGCGGCCAAGCGGTGCGCTGCGGCGCGGTCGCGCGCCTCAATGGGCGGGAGCGCGTCGAGTGCCGCGTCCAGCGGTGAATTTTTGGTGAGGACTGCCTGTAATAGTGAGAAAGCGGCGTCTCTGGTGGGATCTTGCATTTGAATTGGACCTGGTGGAGCTGAGGGGAATCGAACCCCTGACCTCGTCATTGCGAACGACGCGCTCTACCAACTGAGCTACAGCCCCGGCCTTGAACCAGGTTCAGGGTCCATGTGGGGGCGGCATGTCGCGCATCTTGAGTGAGAAGTCAACATTGCCATACCAGGGTTACGCCGGTACTCAGGCTCCCGCATAATTTTTCTGAGGTAAACCATGGTTTCCGCGATTTTCTGGCTGGCAGGTGAGCTGGTTCACCTGATGATCCTCGCCATCATCGCCGCCGCGGTGATGAGCATGCTCATCTCGTTTGGCGTCGCGAATCCGCGCAACCAGTTGGTTTACAGCATTGCGGACTTCCTTACTCGCCTTACAGACCCGGTGCTGCGGCCGATTCGGCGGTATCTGCCGTATTTCGGTAATATCGACATCTCTCCCGTGGTGGCGATTTTGTTGCTTGAGGCCTTGCAAATTGTGCTGAGCGACATCTACACGCGTCTGGCACTGGCGGGGCTGGCCTTCTAAGAACCGCCTTCCTATCTAAGATTTTTCGAAAAGGGATTCCCTTGCAGTTCATTATCCCCGCCGTGAAGGCATCGCGCCGCTATGCCTTGCAGGTCATCGCTGCGTTCCTTCTCCTGGCAACGCTGGGGCTGGGTTACAGCATCCGGAACCTGAAGATCGACACGGATACGGATAATCTCTTCGCCAGCTCGCTGCCCTGGCGCCAGGCGCAAATCGAGGAAAACAAGAATTTCCCGCAATTCGACAAGCTGATCGTCGCCGTGGTGCGCGGCGCCACGCCGGAGGAGGCGAGCGAGACAGCGGCGGCGCTGAACGCGGCGCTGAACGCCGATAAGAAGAATTTCAATGATTCCAGCTATCCGGCCGGATCGTCCTTCTACACGCATGAGGGGCTGCTGCTGCTGCCGACGAATGACCTCGCCAAGCTGCTGGGCCAGATCGTCTCGGCGCAGCCCTTTCTCGGCCAGTTGGCGGCGGACCCATCCGCGCGCGGGCTGTTCACCGGGCTTGGGCTCATCGCCCAAGGCGTGCAGGCCGGGGCGGATATCACCCCCTATGCCCAGGCCCTCAACGGTGTGGAAAGCAATCTGCAGGCGGCGGCGGATGGTCACCCGGTGCCGCTCTCCTGGCAGGGGCTGATCATGAGCAACGCGCCCGGCCAGGGTGGCGGCCAGTTCGTGCTCGCCCACCCCAAGCTCAACCAGGGTGCGTTGCAGGCGGGCGGCCTCGCTACGGATACGCTGATCAAAATTGCGCAGGCCTTGCCGGATGTAAAAGCCGGGCGCGCCACGGTGGATTACACCGGGCAAATCCCGCTCGCGGATGAGGAATTCGCCTCGCTGACGCACGGGCTGGTGCTGGGCGGCGTTATCAGCGTGCTGCTCATCGCGCTCTGGCTTTACCTTGCGTTGCGTTCCTGGCGGCTGATCGTGCCGATCCTCATCACCTTGGTGATGGGCCTCGTGCTCACCATCACTTTCGCGGCAGTGTTCGTGCGGGTGATGAACCTCATCTCCGTGGCCTTCGCCATATTGTTCATTGGCCTCGCGGTTGATTTCGCCATTCAGTACTGCGTGCGCCTGCGCGGCGTGCGCCATGCCGTGCCGGACCTAGCGGAGGCAATCCCCGAGACAGCGCGCCTGGCGGGGAAGCAGATCGCTCTGGCCGCCGCCGCCACGGCCTGTGGCTTCTTTGCCTTCTCGCCCACGGAATTCGTCGGCGTGGCGGAGCTGGGCGAGATCGCCGGGGCGGGCATGTTCATTGCCTTCTTCTGCACCATCACCTTTCTCCCGGCGCTGCTGACCGTGTTCAAGCCGGGGCTGGAGCGGGCGCCGATCGGCCTGCCCGGCGGTGCCGCGGCCGACGTGTTCCTGCGCCGGCGCCACGGCGCCGTGCTGGGGGTATTCGCCGTGCTGGCGTTGTTCGGTGTGGCCGCCACGGCGACCATCGGCTTTGATGCCAATCCGCTGAACACAAAAGACCCCAAGACCGAGAGCATGCGGACGCTGAAAACCCTGCTTGCTGACCCGACGACCAACCCGTTCTACGCCGACGTGCTAGCACCGAATCTGGAGGCCGCGCGGGCCTTGAGCACCAAGCTCGGCGCTCTGCCGGAGGTGGCGGGGGTGGTGTCCGGCGGTACCTTCGTGCCCGAAGATCAAGCGCCTAAGCTCGCCATGCTGGCCCAGGCGCAGACCATACTGGCCCCCACCTTGCTGGCCGCCGCCACGCCGCCGAGCGTGCCGGTCACCCCTGAGGATATCCGCACCGCCATGGCCAAGGCGCATGATGCGATCATGCAGGTGAAGGACAAGCTGCCCAAAGATTCTCCGCTGCTGCGCATTGCCGCCACGCTGGTGCAACTGCAAAGTGAGGGTGACGGGCACATCATGGCCATGAACGCCGGCGTCACGCATTTCCTGCCGCGAGAGCTGGACGATCTGGCCAGTAGCCTGAACGCAAAGCCCATCACCGTGCAGAGCCTGCCGCCCGAAATTGCGCGCGACTGGTTCCTGCCGGACGGCCGGGTGCGGGTGCAGGTCTTCCCCGCCGTTTCCGCGCAGAACACCAAGGGCCTGCGGAGTTTCGCCAATGCCGTGCTGGCCGTGGCACCGGGGGCCGGCGGGCCGGCCATCTCCACCATCGCCACGGTGGGGACGATTCTTGGCTCCTTCCGCGAGGCAGCGATCCTCGCCGTCATCGCCATCGCCACGATCCTGCTGCTGGTGTTCCGTAACCTGCGCGATACGGGGTTGGTGCTGGCCACGCTGGTGCTCTCCACGCTGCTCACCGGGCTGTTCGCCAAGGCGGCTGGGCTGTCGATCAACTACGCCAACATCATTGCCCTACCTCTGCTGCTGGGCGTGGGCGTGTCGTTCAACGTGTATTTTGTCATGAACTTCCGGGCGGGGATGCGCGGGGTGCTCTCCTCCGCCACGGCGCGCGCGGTGCTGTTCTCGGCGCTTACCACGGCCACGGCCTTCGGCTCGCTCGCCACCTCGGCGGATCGCGGCACGGCGAGCATGGGGGAGCTGCTGTTGCTCAGCCTGCTGGCAGTGCTGATCGCCAGTTTCGGCTTCCTGCCGGCTCTGTTGTATTCGTTGCATGACGATGCTGGAGAAGCGTAGCTTCTCCCTCTCCGGCCACCGCACCAGCGTGGCGCTGGAGCCGGAATTCTGGGCCGCGCTGGCTGAAAACGCCAAGGCCGAGGGCGCTTCGCTCTCGGCCTTGATCACAAATATCGACTCCACGCGAGCGGAAGGCCAGCCGCTGGCCTCCGCTTTGCGTGTGTTCGCACTGAAGGCAGGCCGCAGGGCTGGGTAGAGCCATCGCGCGCGGCTAACCTTTACGCTTTAGCGGCCAATCTCAGGCGTTTAGCTGAAATTTGGTAATTCCAGCTAAACGCCTATTTGTTCTAGCCGCGCAGCACCCCGCCGGCCTTCTTCGCCACTTCGGCCACAATCTTCGCGGAAATCGCCTCGATCTCGGCATCCGAGAAGCTCTTCTCCGTTGGTTGCAGCGTCACCGCGATGGCCAGTGACACCTGGCCCTCCGGCACGCCCTTGCCCTGATAACGGTCGAACAGCGCCACGTTGGTGATCACGTTGCGCTCCGCCCCCTTGGCGGCACGCAGCACAGCCTCGGCGGCGGTGGTCTCTGGCACCAGAAAGGCGAAGTCCCGCCGCAGCGGCTGGAAGGGCGGCAAAGCCGGGGCGGCTTTCTTCTTTCGTTTTGGTTCGGGGATGGCGTCCAGGAAAATCTCGAATGCCACGCTGCCCACGGGCAGGTCCAGCTTCGCGCATAGGCTGGGGTGCAGTGCGCCGAAGCGCGCCAGCAGGGTTT